>JBDKUO010000034.1 GCA_039679645.1 Armatimonadota bacterium | reverse complement strand
TTAACCGCTAAGCCTGCATATAAGTGCCAGGTAGTGGCATCAGAGATGCCATTTGGCCCTTTTCGGCGCAGATTATAAATCTGCCCGAACAAAGCGGAGACATATTTCTTAAGATGCGTTCGCCCTGAATGAAAGGAAGTAGCATGTCGAAGTTTTTGTGTTTTATGATTGGGCTTATGCTTATCACTGCTGGTTGCGCATATGCCGCTGATGAGTTTTACATTGGCCAATGGTGTGGCCCGCTCGAAAAGACTCAAGCCAGTTTCGCCGAGGCGGCGGATGCGGGTTTTAACGTGCTCTGGGTGAGCGGCAAGACCGTCGAGGAGAAACAGTTAGGCCTCGAACTGTGCCAAGCCAATGGCGTCAGAGGCATGATAGTCGATGAGAGGCCTCAGGTCAGGCGCAACTCGAAGAACGATATAAATGATCTCACAAAGAGCATAAAGGCTACCGTTAAGGATTACTCGAAGTATCCAGCGCTGTGGGGCTATTATGTAATAGATGAGCCGAGCGCAGTGCTATACGACAAGATTGCATTCGCCAGCAACTACTTCCTGAAAAAGGACCCCAGGCATATTCCGTTCGTTAATCTCCTGCCTACTTATGCAAGCTCTGAGCAATTGGGCAGACCGGACTATAAGACCTACGTTGATGATTTCATGAAGACCGTAAGGCCAAAGGTCCTCAGTTTTGATCACTACACTCTCTTCAAGGACACTGCCAAGATTCGTGATGACTACTTCGAGAACATGGGCATTATCCGGGACGCAGCCGTCAAATACAATGTGCCGTTCCACAGCATTATTCTTTCCGTGCCGCATGAGTGTTACCGCGATCCGTCTCTAAACGATCTGCGCTGGGAAGTATATACGGCTCTGGCCTATGGCGCCAAAGGGATTATGTATTTCACATATGGGACTCCTCGTGATCCGGTTTTCAAAGACGCCATTATCGGCCTGGACGGCAAACCCACAGCCAAGTACGCCTATGCAAAGCAGATAAATGCGGAGATAAAGGCTCTGGGCCCTACGCTCCTGAAACTGCACTCGACCGGTGTCTATCACACCGGCAGCATTCCACGCGGAGCCGAGAAACTGCAATCAGGCAATCTGCTTGACAGGATAGAAGACGGTGATTTTATCATCGGCGAGTTCGTCTCGAATAACGGCGATAAGTATGCCATGATTGTAAACCGCAGCCTTGATAAGACAGTAAAAGCCAAAGTCGTCTTCTCGCATAAAGTTATATTGCATGAACTTAGCCCTATAATCGGGGCTGAGGAGCCGGTTGCAGTGAATGATGAGACCACTTACTCAGCTTTCCACCCGAGCAAGAAGTTTGCGTGGAGCGCAGCATTCAAACCGGGGCAGGGCAGGCTGGTGCGTGTGGAACAGGTTGGCGGGCTTCCGATTGATTTATAAGAGGGGTTTTTAGTTAAGTTAGGATAGTATTATCCATAGCGACTATGTTGGGGGCAGATTCAAAATCTGCCCCCCAACTGTTATAGGATATGATTGCTATTTTTGGTTGGAGCTGTTTCTTATCGCCGGGACGATTATTTCTTTTATCAGTACCTGCAGCGCCGCGGCGATTGGGATCGCAAGCAGCGCGCCTACTATGCCGAGCAGGGTTGCGCCTGATAGCAGCGCGATAATCGTCATAAGAGGGCTGAGCCCGACATGCTTTTGCATAATCTTGGGAGCGAGGAAATTGTTCTCGGTCTGGGTCAACAAAAAGAAGAAGACTATAACCGCCGGAAGCTGCCAATGCCAGTTTGGGCTGAATAGCGATATTATAATGGCCGGCACAGCAGCGGCGACCGGCCCGACCATAGGTATGACCTCGCCTACTGCGCCGACAACACCTATCACGGCGGCGTAAGGCACACGCAGAGCCCACATGGCAAGCGAGACCGAGACGCCGATTATGATCGCCAGAGTTATCTGCCCGCGCAGCCATCCGCCCATTGCCAGGCCCATATGGCTGAAAGTGGCGCCGACCCTGCCTGCGCGCTTTGGGGGAAACAGCGACAGGAAAGAGTCGCGGATGCTCTCACGCGTAAGGAGTATATAGAAAGTCATCACCGCTACGGATAGAAACGCGATCACGCTTCCGAAGAACCCGAACACTGCCGGGGCGGAGCTGAGTACATAATTTCCTGCGGTGTCTATCTGAGACTTTGCTTTGTCTACCAATCCCGCATAATCCGGCACGTATGAGTATTGTTGATGCATATCGGCAAGCCATGTCTTTACACCGTCCAAATATTCCGGCAGGTGATTGGAAAACTTGATGCTTTCCTTTACCAGAGGCACGGCGATGAGCCCGGCTGCAGTCAGAAAGAGCGCAAGCGCTGTAATGTATACCAGCACTATCGCCAGACCCCTTGGCATCTTTCGACCGCGCGGCATCCGCAGCCTCTCCAGCCAGGCAACAGCCGGTGCCAGGCCGCACGCAAAGACGATTGATATCACCACCAGCACTACTATCGGCTTGAGCTTTACTATCAGCCAAAGCCCCAGCAAGATGCCCAGAGCGGCGAGAAACATCACTATATACCGGCCTATCGAGCCTTGTTTTGACTCGATAGGCCGATCTTGATTCTCATTTGTCTGTTTAGCAGGCATACACTACTCTTCGCCATATCTCGGCAAATTCCTTGTTGGCCTACGCATCAATCATGCGTACTGTTTGTATCTGAATATTTAGTGACGCTGACATAGCCGTCGCTTTCGAGGATTGCTTCGGCGACTTCGTGTATATCATGAATACCCTGGCGACGGAGTATTGTTTTCAGTTCACTCGGGCTCAGCCTCTCTTTGTCGAGGTTGTGCTCTATCATCTTGCCGTGATGAATCAGCAGGGTGGGGCGTCCCTGGATCAGGTTCTCAAAACGCTTTGACTTGAACGTCGCATATTCCATAAAGATACTCAAGGCAATTATCACACTCGCCAGGATAACCCCGCCTGTGATGGAGTTGTCGCCGCCGTTCATGGAGTTTTGCACGGCATTACTGATCAGCAATATTGCGACCAGTTCGCCTACACCCATCTGCCCGACCTGCCTCTTGCCTCCCAGGCGCAGCAACACAATTACGGCAATATAGACAACCGCTGCGCGCGCAATAAACTGCCAGCATGGAAAGGATAAATGCCACATTATACTCACCTCGTCAGACCATATAATAACAATGCAGCCTGATGTATGCAAGCGCGCAATATCCAGGGGCACTTGTCCGGCATTCTTGCGTCTTATACATATATCATAAGTGTTTCGATAGAGACTCGTCTGAGCTATACTGTATTTAGTATATATTTTGATCGAAGGACGGATTGAAATAATGAGGCCTACAATTATAAGTTTCGGGAATGAATTCCCGAAATACCAAGTTTCGGGAATGAATTTCCGAAACACCAAACACCGATGCCGATATAGCGTATACCATGCTGCATGGTTGTGTGCGTTTATTATCACATGCTGCGTGCTTTTTGCGTCCACGGCTTTTGCGACGACTACACTCCAGGATGAGATAGACCTCGGTAAGAAGCTGGATGTCGAGATCCTCAAGGAATACGAGCAGGTCAAGGATGAAGCAGCACTCAAGGAGATCAACGAATACGGCCAGCAGTTGGTCAAAGGCAGCAGTATCAACAGACCTCAGATCAAATACCATTTCAGGATATTAAAGCAGGACGATCTGAACGCGTTTTCCACACCAGGCGGATATGTATATTTCGCCAGTCATCTTTGGGATGTGCTCAGGCCGGATGAGCGCAAGGGTGTCCTCGCACATGAGATAGTCCACATAGACAGGCGTCACGCAATAGATGCCGCATCAAAAGCCAACCGCCAATCTTGGTATCTGGGAGCGTTCTTGACTGTGATCGGCGCTAATCGCAGCGTGAGTGATTTCGTAAATATGTGGCATAGCTTTGCAGTCCTCAACTATTCGCGTGGTGATGAAAAGCAGGCCGATGAGATAGGTGTTCAACTGCTCCACGAAGCCGGCTATAACCCTGCGGGGCTGCTTTTGTCCATGCGCAAGATAAACAGGTTTCAGACAGAAGCGGGCGGCGAGGGGTCGGTATATTTCAGTAATCACCCGCTGACTAAGGACAGACTCGCATACCTCACCGCCGATCTTGAAAAGATGGGAGTGCCGGTGCCGCCTGAGGACGTCAAAGAGATACCCAACCCGAACAAGATCGGCACTGTGGCATATGTATCCGATATGAATGTACGATTCGGATCATCAAAAAAACTGCAAACGGGAGACATAGTGTGGCTGATGGGTCAGGGTTGGGACTATCGTTACGAAAACCATATTGCGGTGCCGGTCGCCAGGGGTGTGGTCACGTCTGCCGGGAGCGCATACTCCGCGCAGATAGCGCTGATGTCCGGAGTCAAAGCCGACAAGATCACAGTCGGAACAGACGTGTGCGCTCTTCCTGCGCCGGAAGCAGCCGGCGGAATAGCGAGCCTGGAGAAAGGGAAAGTAATATCAAAGTCGCAGATTGAGAAGTTTGACAGATTCATTGCGCTCCAGCAGGTGTGGAACAATGAGTCGGACAAGTTGGTTAACGACAACGCAGGCTATGTGGTTATCACCGACCCCAAAAGCCCAACGGGGTATGTAGCAGCTACACGCTCCGAGTATTCTTATGCGCCGGTCGCGACAGGCTCGGTGCTTGTTAAGTTGAATGATCCTGATGAGAAGCGCTGGGCCGGGATTATAATCTCGATGGGCAGGAGCGGTCAAACGATCGAAGTATTGCCCGACCGGGCTTTGGACTCGAAGAAAACGTATGAAGTAACGACTCCGGCATGGAACTCGAAAGTCAAATATGAGGACCGGATCATTGGAACTGCAATACTTGCAGCATCCAAGGGGAAGATCGTGATGAAGATGAGCATGTTTTTGCCCGGCAAAAGCATGACCGATATTCAAAATGGCTTCGACGTGTATGAAGAGAAGCCCTCCAGGTAGGATACCTGGAGGGATAAAAGAAGAAGACTGAAGCAAAGTGAACATCTGATCGTGTATCGTTGATCGTTGATCGTTGATACACGATCAACGATCAGACGATATGATATTACGGGGGCGAGTCTTGAGGCGTTATTGGTTCTCTGGGTTCATGATAATGGCTCTGCTGACGGTGTGTGTCAGCGCGTCGGCCTTCTCGATTGAGGATGAGATTAAGCTCGGGGAGCAGGCGTCAAAAGAGGTCGAAAAGGAGATGCCGCCCTCCGAAAACCAGAAGTGGCAGCAGGATATCGCCGAGATGGGCGCAAAGATGGCACCGCTCGTCGAGCGCAAGCAGATTAAATATCGCTTTATGATCATCCAGGCCAAGGACGAGATCAATGCATTTGCTCTGCCCGGCGGATATGTCTACTTCACCGAGCGAATGTGGCAGATTATGACCCCTGATGAACGCGGTGCCATACTCGCGCACGAAATGACACACTGCGACCGGCGCCATGGCGTAGATATGATGCTCAAGAGCCGGCAGCGCGCTTTATGGATGCTGCCGGTGATAATCATGGGGGGCGGTGTGCTCGGCAATATTGCGGTGTGGGGAAATGCAGCCATTACTCAGCGTTACTCGCGGATCATGGAGCGCGAGGCCGACGAGATGGGTATCAAGATGGCAGCCAAAGCCGGGTTCAATCCTTCCGGCGCGGTGACATCCATGAAAAAGCTCCTTAACATCGAAAGCAACCTGAACCGATACGAAGTCTCCGCAATTTTTGCCAGCCACCCGGACACCCAAAAGCGAATCGATTACTTGACTGCGGAGGCTATTGCGCTTGGAGCCAAAAAGACCGATATGCAGTTCAAGGCGCTTGACGACCCGCACAGGTTGGGCAATATCATACGCCGTATGCCTGAAGTCAATACCATATATGCGCGCACCACAACTCCACTCAACTACGGCAAATCCGTCAGCATAAAGAAGATGCTCTGGGACGATGAGACGCAGTCATTGAGGCCTAAGACAGTCGCCACAGCAACTGTCCTCACACCAGGCAACCACCCAATTCTACTTCTCAAAGTCAACAAAGACGATGCTCTTGCTGAGATAATGGAGGGTGATGGTGTGTATCCGCCGGACTGATCAGTCCGGTTTCTGCAACGCCAGTGTCATATATCTGTTCGAAGACTTGAACCCAAACTTTTCGTAGATGTGCTGGCCCATCTCTGAGGCTTGAAGAGCAATGCGTTGTGCGGGGGTGGTTTTCACATATTCGATGATATGCTGAAGCAGCATTGTCGCTATGCCTCTGCCGCGGTGCTGAGGAACCGTATACATATTGAGGATATACGCTTGGAGTATGGATGTGTTATTGGCTGTCGGTGGTCTGTGTGAAAAAATCAGACCTCCAGTCCCGACAATCTTCCCATCCTCCTCGGCAAACCAGACCAGGAATTCTCCCGTCGGAAGTTTTTCTGTGATATATTGGCGAGTCAAGCTCAGAAGCGTAGTTTCAGACTCAGGTGAACTTGGGTTCATTTCTTTTAGGAAAGCCATACGTAAAGCAGCAACCTGTTCTATATCTTCTGCCCCTGCAAGGCGAATAGTGACCATCGGAATCCTCCTTGGAGATGTGATTTTACGCATTGGTGTGAGAAATTATAGCACAGGCAGTATGTTACGGGCGAAGCATTTGCAACTGTTATAACTACCGATGTCCTTATTGGTCGGCAAATGCTTCGCCCCTACGACAAACCTGCTTGCTGCCAAATTGGGGTCTCTGAACCCCGCAACCTTTGCTGGAATAGCCGGATTCGGAGATCCGACGCTGGTTTTCGGGTAAGGATTCGGAGATCCTTACCCATCATAAATTTGCGACTGTTATAACCGCCGATGTCCTTATTGATCGGTAAATGCTTCACCCCTACGGAAAACTATTTAGTGACCGGCGAGATGGATGTAGCTCTGAGTACGGTGGCTGTAGTGGAACCCACAAGCTCGCGGCAGGCTATGCCGGTGGCGATCACGTAGTCTCCGGTCTTGAACTGGCTGGTGTCTTCATCCGTTCGAATTTCTATACCTGCAGTGCCGCGCTCAGACATGGATTCCGAGCCGTCGGATATCACGATATATCCATCACCCGAGGCAGTAACTCTACCGCATACTTTGACCAGTAGCCCGACTGGGTCAAGGCCAGGCCGAGTTATGAAGCTGCTGCGCATATAAAACGGCTTGAGTTCACAGCGCAGTTTTGTGTCCTTGAGCACAGCCAAATCGATCACCCTCTCGCCATAGCGAGCGTCCATCACTCCTGACACATCAGCCAGTGCGCCCGGCTCAAGGCTGCAGCCGCTGAGTGCGCATCTGATCCCGGATGTCCTGCCTAATTCCTCGACGTATACACAGTCGTCAAATACCGCCGAGACGACTTTGCCCTTTAACTGAATGCTGCCGTCCGCAACCTGCTTGGCCTGGCCGATAGAGTTTTCCGCAGAGTCAAGAATAATAGTAAACGGTTCTGAAGACCCCGCGCCGCTTGTAAGTGAGGCCCAGTTGGTTGCTTTTACTGAAACGTAATATATAATCCCAGCTTCGATAGACTGCATAGAAATCTCAGCAGAGACGGATCTGCCTGCGGCTTTCCAGGCGATAATGTCGCTGTAGTCGGGTTGAGTCCCAACGGCATAGGAGTAGTATTGTATGCCCGACTCAGGGTCGGAAGCCGACCATGAGCAGTTGAGTGTCTGCCCTGGGGTCAATATTTGTTTGTCTATTGTGATGATGGGTGTTGTTGGAGTGGTAGTGTCACCAGATGCAGTATCTCTGAAACAGTAAATGCAGCCATTATCCGAGCCTGCAATGACGGAGCCGTCCGGTCCGAGCGCCGGTGACGATAAGATCGACTGCGAGACTTTATGCTTCCAAATCAGCGTGCCATTCGGGGCAACCGCATACATCGTTCCATCCGCGCAGCCGAAGTAGATGGTGCCGTCTTGAGCAATCGCGGGCGATGACTTGACCGCGCCCGGCAGGTTCATGTGCCATAGAGTCTCGCCATTGGAGTTTAGAGCATAAAACGCTCCTGTGCCGCCGACGACGCCGGCTCCGAAATAGACATTGCCGTCGGAGTCTATGGCTGCCGAAGAGTCTGGGATCAGGCCGATATATTTGCTCCACTTCTTTGTGCCGTTTGAGTCGATCGCGTAGAAAGTAGAGTCTCCTGATCCTATGTAGATCACTCCGTTTTCATCTATTGCCGGTGATGAGTCGATAGCGCTTCCGGTCCGATATGTCCACTTCAATGAGCCGCCGGAAGTCAGCGCATAGACCTTTCCGTCTCCACATCCGAAGTAGATTGAGCCGTCCGCGCCAATGGCGGGTGAAGACCATACCGCGCCGCCCGAGAGAAATTTCCACTTGATGGTGCCGTCGGCTTTGACTGCATATATACGGCCATCCTCACAGCCGAATATGATTGAACCGTCAGAAGCAAGATTGGGTGAGGACCAGATCATACCGCCGGCCTGATATTTCCATCTCAACACGCCGGTTGAGCTGACGCAATATAGATAACCGTCATATGAGCCTATATAGATATTGCCGTAAGAGTCGATGGCAGGTGACGAGTCTATACTGCCGCCGGTTTTGTACGTCCAGCGCAGACCTCCTGATGAATTAAAAGCATACAGCATGCCGTCGCTGGAGCCGACATATACCGTCCCGTCACCTGCTATTGCAGCGGATGACTCAACATATCCCTGTGTCTGATAATACCAGCGCATGGTGCCGGTGAGGCTTGCAGAGACGACTGAGCAGCCCGTGTTTGCCGAGTCACAGCGATATTTTGGCCATACGGTAACCCCGGGCTTATATTCGATTCCATCGCTGCAGCCCATCTCGCTGGTAAGCCCGGCATTGTTTTTTGCCTTGACGGTGAAATAGTATTTTACGTTTTCCTGCAGGGTCAGGCCTGAGACTGCAGCCCAGGGCTGCGCGCCGCTCGACGTCCAGCCTGATATATCAGCCGAGCCGGGGGAAGTTCCTATGCAGAAGAGATATTCTGCCAGACCGGACTCACCATCTGCGGATGTCCAGCTTGCGCGCAGGCTGTCGGGAGAATATGTGAAGTCGCCGTCGTCAGTGACAATCGGTGTCGAAGGCGCGGTCGTATCTATTGTGATTCCGTCGGAAGAGCCGTTCGTGCTTACCAGTCCAGCGCCATTAGTCGCTCGAACGGTAAAGTAGTACGTGTAGCCGTTTACCAAAGCAAGACCGGTAAGGGATATGGAATTATGCGTTGTAGCCCTCCAGGCAATTGTATCGTCCATACCAGCTGATGTGCCCACGCAGTAGGCATATTCTTTAATCCCGGTCTCCGCATCCTGCGAACTCCAGCCTGCATTCAGGCTCGTTGTGTTGGTTGAGTATGCGCCGTCATCCGTCACGACAGGTGTCGAAGGCGGCGTGTCGTCCACTTTTATCGCCTCACTGACCTCGATGTTACTCCAGACTCCAACGCCGTTTTTTGTGCGTGCGGCTATATAGTAAGTCGTGTTCCAGTTAAATGAGCCGTTGATCACAACCTCTTGACCCGACACTGCCGACTGCCAGTCAGGTGAAGCGGGTACATCAGGCGAGGTCAGCAGCACATACTGCGTCAACGAAACGCCGGACTCCGGATCGGATGCGTTTATAGCCGCTTTGATCTGTGTTGAGGTCGCGCTCGTCGTGATAGAGTCTATGACAGGCTTGGTCAGGTCAGGCTTGATGCCGTTTGAATAGCCTTCGCTCATCAGCCCGGCACGGTTGTATGCTCGAACACTGGCGTAATATGCAACTCCATGGGATAGAATAAGACCGGTTATGGTCTGCTCCCTGGCGGCGCCTGATCTTGTCCATCCGAGCACATCACTGAGGCCGTCCGCGGTTCCGATGGAATATTCATAATGGTCTATTCCCGATTCGGCGTCGCCTGAGCCGAAGACGATATGCAGTTGGCTGGAAGAGCTTGTCCAGTTGCCGTCATCAATAACCAACGGTCTGATTGGAGGCGTATAGTCGACCCTGATCCCGTCCGATGTGCCGATATCTCCAACAAGGCCTGCTCCGTTTGTCGCGCGGACACTGAAGTAGTAGTCAGCGCCGTTTACCAGAGCCAGGTCTGCCCGTGTTATATGGGTTGCCGTGCCTGCATCGGTAAACGGAACAAGGTCATCTCCACCCGGAGCAGTTCCAATGGCATATTCGTATTGTTTTATGCCGGACTCGGGGTCATCACACGACCAGGATGCATGCAGCGTGCTAGACAGAGTCGAATATATGCCATCATCGGTCACGGCGGGGGCAGGCGGAGGCGTGGTATCGCTTCCAAACGCGCTCAAGATGCCATTGTAGCTGAGAACATAGAGTGTGCCCTGATCGTCGATGGCAGGCGATGAGGTAACACCGGTGCCCACGGATGCCGACCAGATCAGCGATCCGGATTCGTTCAAGGCGTATATGGTCCCATTACTCGAACCGAAATATATCGTACCCACTGAATCTATTGCAGGAGACGATTCTATATAGCTGGCGACATAATATTTCCATTGTTGAGAGCCACTTGTGCTCAAGCTATAAAGCGCTCCATCCCTGCTGCCGAAGATAATAGAACCATCGGAGGCGATTGCAGGTGATGATACTATCGCGCCGGAAGAGGCAAACCTCCAAATTTGTGTGCCTGCCGGGCGGAGCGCATACATGTGTCCGGCCATAGTGCCGAAGTATATTCTTCCATCGGAGCCGATAGCGGGCGAACTTTTTATAACAGAAGACGAAAGTGCTGCAAACTTCCACTTGAGTGATCCGTTGGAATACAGAGCATAGAGATTGCCGTCTTCGCAGCCGAAATAGATCGTGCCGTCGGATGCCACCGCGGCTGATGACGAAATGACCCCGCCGGCCGTATAGCAGAACTTTTGAGTTCCGTTGGCATAAAATGCAAATAGTTTCTTTGCACTGCTGCCCACGTAGATCGTGCCGTCCGTGCCGATAGTCGGTGAGCAGCCGGATGCGCCCTGCAGGCTCTTTTTCCAGACAAGTGAGCCACTTGACGAGATGGCATAAAGGTAGCCGTCTGTGGAAGCCACATAAACCGTGCCGTCCGAGGCTATAGCAGGCGAAGAGGCGCCCGTGCTGCCGCAGTTATATGACCAGAGCTGTTCTCCGCCGAAGCTGATTGCGACCAGCATCCCACTGGAGACGACATAGACCCGGTCGTCGCCCACGGCAGGCGAAGCGAGGCCTGTGCTGCCGATTTGGCTTGTCCACGCAAGTGTCGCGCTTGACGGACCTGCATATACGCTTCTTGCACTGTGGAACTGGTCATGTCTGAAACAGGGCCATGGCGAGTCGGCCAACTGTGCACTCGTCTGTCTGCAACAAATGAAAAGCACTGCAATAAATGGTAATATTGAAAGAAAAGCTCTGCCGCGCATAGTTCAAACCCCCTGTAGCAGGCGTGCATATGATCGTAAAGCTGATACCCTGCCTACCAGGCGTTCAAACATGTCACAAGCTCAACAAACAAACTGCTGAGATGCAGCAAGGGCCGGGGTCAAACACCCCGGCCCTGTATTAATATGGCGGCGATTCGGAAATCGCTACCGAGACTGGTTAGTGGTTCTTGGTGTGTCTAAAAACGTTGTTTAAGACATCCGCGCGGTTGGTTGTAATTCCGTCTACCCCGGCGTCAATAATACGCTTCATATCGAGCGGGTCGTCAACAGTCCAGACATAAGTCTTCAGACCGGCGGACCTCATCGCATCGACAAGAGGCTTGTCCACGGCTGTCATCTCGAGGTCGACACCGTCAAGACCATGGTCTTTGACAGTCTTTATGATTGCGGCGCTGTCGTAAGTCGGGTTTGCCTTGTTTGTGGCGTCGAGCCAGTATACGGGCACTGTCGGCATCATCTTCTTGAATGCGGTGATGACATTGATGTCAAAGCCTATGATTCGGACGACTTCCTGCTTACCGCTGGTTTTTATTGCATCACACAGCAAAGGCAGTATATCCTGGCCGCACTTGATTTCTATAAAGAGAATACGGTCTTTAGGTTGGGCAGCAAGCACTTCTTCGATAAAGGGAATTTTCTCACCGGCGTACTTCTTGTCTTTATAACTGCCGACATCGACTGTGCGCAGTGTTGCGGAGTCGGTGCCTGGAATTGAGAGGATTTTGTCGGACACTCTGTTGGTGTCGGCATCATGAATGACCATTGCTTTGCCGTCTTTGGACCTTTGAATGTCAAGCTCCACACCGTCAGCCCATTTCCAGCCAAGCTCGAATGATGCCAGAGTATTCTCCGGCGCAGTGTAAGAGGCTCCTCTGTGAGCTATTATTTGAATTGTACGTGCAGACAAACTGCTACCTCCCAGGCTCAAAATTAACGCGACAACATATACAGCAAATCTGCGCATAAATGAGGGTCCTTTCTTTGAAGTAAATTACTTTTCGGAACTTATCTCAGTTGCGGTATGCCAACGGCTTAGCTGCTGCAGCCTTGCTTCGAGGTGGTCGGTCCCTCTTACACGTGAGGCATGTCCATCGGCAAACAGAGTATTGGAATAAGCCACGCAGTTATCCGGGGTCTGATCGCCCAGATGCCAGAGGCACAGGTCGCCGATTACGGCTTTCTTGGTTGGGTATGCAATGCACTTATATGGCGCTCCCACTCGCTCTTTGCCCGATGCGCTGGCGAGCAGCGGTGAAAGCGATGTCCATGGAACCGCAACACTGGAATGAGCCCAGTCTTCCTGAACGGAGGCATAGTACTCATAGCTGCTGCCGGTAGATTTCCAAACCGGCATACCCTTCTCGATACCACAGGAGCATATGGTTTCGTCGGTCACGCCGCTGTCGCTGGGACAACGGAAAACACCCGCGTTCACATACACTTTTTTGCCGTCTGTTATTTCGTAGACCATGCCGTTCATTACATAAGGCTGAAGAAGTCCCTGCAGAGTATTACGGTTTCTTGGTTGCCAGTATTCCGGGGAACCGTAACTAACGGCAGCGGGGAACCGGTCGCCGTAGTCATCCATATACATGCGCAAACCTGCGCCGATCTGCCTCATGTTCGACAGACACTCGGAGATTTTCGCGGTTTCTTTTGACTTTATAAAGACGGGGAACATGATAGTTCCCAGGATGGCGACAACCACCATCACTACAAGCAGTTCTACAAGAGTAAAACCACGTGCAGCCCTTTTTAGTAATCCCTTATTATTCACTCTTCCCACTTGCATCGTCTAGCCTTTCGCATGCCGGCGCCCACCCGCATTGCGACAAGCATGACCTGCCTATACAGGCATATTACATCACTTTTGGCCGACAGTCAACACCAATTATTGCTCATGCCAAAAAAATACATCATACCTCACACCAAAGCAGCATGACGCCGGATGCTGGCTTACAAATTGCCTGGCGCATCGTCCAAGCGGGATTGTCAATGATCACGATGCAGCAAACGGATTGCCGCACTTATATTATCAGTAAAACCTCGACTATTCTTTATGCGAGAGGCAATTATGCGATGTTGAGCTTGACACTGATTTTGTTCATTCATATAATGGACTCAACTACTTAATCTGAAAATGCAGTCATTACCTTAATGTCCACCCGAAATGATCCCGCAGAGACTGAGAACAAGATAGTTATGAGTTGGAATGTGCATCTAGCCCGTCAGTGCCCCATGAAGCTGGCTGTTCTGGCTGGATCGATCGCATTCGTGTCAATTGCTGCGTATTGGTGGATCGGCTGCCTGGCAGTATTTGCGGTGGCGGCCGTAATGATCGCAGGGTTCGCTGACTTTGTCTTCCCCGTAAATTACACCCTCACACGCGAGAGCGCGTTATGCCATACGAAGTTCAAGCAAAGTGAGATCAAATGGGAGAACGTTCAGCGCTGCTATCTCGATGATACGGGCGTCAAGCTAAGTCCGCTTGATCGACCTTCGCGCCTGGAGGCGTTCAGAGGGGTATATCTCAGGTTCGCTGATAACAAAAGTGATGTGATCGACACGGTAAAAGCTTTATGGGTGAAAAATGCCGCCGATTGAAATAAGCTTGCCTCTGAGCGAGGAAGAACGCGACTCGCTGATTAACTCCATATCGGAAAAGGTCGTCTCAAGACGGCTGGAGACTCCGGCAGTGCTCTTTCTGGAAATGCACAAGCCGCTATCGTTTATCGCCAGTCAGGCCGCGCTTGTCGCCATGCCGTTTCTTGGCCCCCTGGTAGGAGCAAAAGGGATGGCCGACCTGAGCAGACTGCTTGCGGATAGAAACAACGTGGATTTGCTCATCACTCGTATTGAAGAAATGAGCATGGAAGCCGGGGAGTCTGAAAGTCAAAAAGTTAAAAAGTTAAAAAGTCAAAAAGTTAGAGACTGGGATTCATAACTCAAAGAGTTGCCGATGCTGTCCACTCTTGGATAGGAACCAAAATGGGCGATTACGCAAACACAGCGGTATATGTCGTCGAAGGGTTACTCTGCTTCTTTATATTATATAAAATATTTTCAGCCCGACTTGGACAGAAGCTGTATATACGGCGAATAGCCGGACTGTCGTCGCTGGACGAGGCCGTCGGGCGCGCGACTGAAATGGGCAAGCCGATGCTCTTCGTGCCGGGGTTGAGCGGGTTGGATATAATAGGGCTGCAGGCAATGGCGGTCCTCTCGCACGTCACCAAGCATGCAGCCAAATACGGCACGCGGGTGATCGTTCCACTTGCGGATGCGGTGCTGTATACCGTCGCCGAAGAAGTGTCAAAAGACGCTTACGCCGATGCGGGTAGGCCGGAACTGTTCAACATTGATGATATCAGATATCTATCCGGACGGCAGTTCGCATGGGCATCGGGTGTAGTCGGGACGATCTATCGTGAGCAGGTCGCCACTGTTTTCTACTTCGGATACTTTGCCGCAGAAGCCCTGATCCTGTCGGAAAATGGTCAGCGGGCCGGGGCGATCCAGATCGCAGGCACTACGGAGACTACCCAGGTGCCTTTCCTGTTGGCATCCTGCGATTATACGATCATAGGCGAAGAGTACTATGCGACAAGCGCATATCTTTCAAGGGAACCGACACTGCTGGGAAGCCTTGTGGGTCAGGACTGGGGCAAGATACTGATCGTCGGCATTGTCATTCTTGGAGCGATCAGCGTCACGCTTGCGCAAGTAATGCCGGGTAATCCAATAGCCGGGTTCCTGCATTGCCACTTCTTCAGATTTTTCGGCGGAGGATTTTGAGACAAAATATCCCGATGTGCAAGGAAGTACGGACCAGGCTCGCTAACTAATACAGATAGTCCGGGAGAAAACGGGCAGGATTTATACGTATAGAGGATGTAAATGGGCGATTATGCAAATGGAGCGGTCTATATAGTCGAAGGACTGCTCACGTTTTTCATACTATATAAAATACTCTCCGCGCGGCGTGGACAACAGCTTTTTATTCGGCGTATACCGGGACTGTCCGTTCTGGATGAAGCGGTCGGTCGGGCAACTGAGATGGGTCGGCCTATGCTCTTCGTGCCCGGTATATGCGGGCTGGATATAGTCGGGCTTCAATCGATGGCCGTCCTCTCGCACGTCACCAAGCATGCCGCCAAATACGGCACGCGGGTGATCGTCCCGCTCTTCGACGCAGTGCTTTATACTGTTGCGGAAGAAGTCTCCAAAGATGCTTATACCTCTGAAGGCAAGCCGGAGCAGTTCAACGCAGATGATGTAAGGTATTTGTCGGGACGCCAGTTTGCATATGCGTCGGGGGTCGTGGGAACTATGTATCGCGAAAAGGTAGCCACGATCTTCTATTGCGGGAGTTTTGCCGCGGAAGCGTTGGTCCTGTCCGAAAACGGCCACCATGCGGGTGCGATCCAGATCGCGAGCCTGGCCGGGACCGTCCAGATTCCATTTTTCCTGGCATCGTGCGATTATACGATATTCGGCGAGGAATACTACGCGGCAAGCGCATATCTCTCCAGAGAGCCTACGCTATTGGGCAGTCTGGTCGGCCAGGACTGGAGCAAACTCGTTGTCGTAGGGATAATCGTACTCGGAGCGATTAGCGCAACCCTTACACTGACTCTTCCGGGCAATCCCGTGGTTGAGTTCCTGCAACAAAATTTCTTTAGGTTTTTCTGTAAAGGACAATAATTAGATGCATGGCAGTCTCATGACATTTTTATCTATGCCGCGGCACGGTTGGCAGTTAGCCGCGTTTATCGCGGGAGCGCTGATAATCGGCGCAATAGGGCTGTGGTTCCTGACGATGGTACCTGCCCGCCACCGTAAAAACCTGATCGCCTTGATTACGTTTATCGGCGGCTTGTATTATTCGCTGGAGTTTCTGATCCCTCCCGCGGCATGGCATCTGCACCCAATGCGAAACCCTCTTACCGATGCGAGGGCGCTGGTAGGCCAGATAGTGCAGATCATCTGGAGCTTTGCGCTGTTTTTAGGCATTTGGAACCTGTTCCAAATACACGGTAGAGCTGTTAGTAAGAGAGGCCAGGGGTGGTATAACAGCGCGGCATTCTTCGTGGCATTTTTCGGCATCCTCATATCGGGAATTATGAAAGACGCTAACAACCATGCTGCGGAAAGCATGTTCACGATCCTCTTCACCGGCTTCCTTACATCCCTGGATGCGACGATGTTCTCATTGATCGCGTTCTATATAGTGTCGGCGGCATTCCGTGCGTTCAGAATACGCTCGACGGAATCGGTGCTGATGATGGCGGCGGCAGCGATCATTATGCTGGCTCTGGTGCCGGTAGGGGTGGTGCTGACAAACTGGCTGCCCGAGACCGGTTTTCTTTCCATCTTCAGGCTGGAGAGGATCGGCTACTGGCTGCTGATATGGCCGAACATGGC
>JBDKUO010000033.1 GCA_039679645.1 Armatimonadota bacterium | reverse complement strand
TTTGCTGGAATAGCCGGATTCGGAGATCCGGCACTGGTTCTTGGGTAAGGATTCGGAGATCCTTACCCATCATACGAGTGATGTGTTTGAACATCGCCACAAAACGTTCATTCGTGCGTTCGCCCTGGTCAGTTCTGTTTTTCAAAAAGGCAATTGCGATAAACGGCAAACCCAGCGGTTTTGTTGCTCGACCGCTCCTCAATTAAGCGGGGAGAGCAATAAAATCGCGGTTACTCTTCCTCTATCGCAACGACCTTTCAAATTAAGAAGTTGACAACTATTCGGATTACCTGTTACAATCACGATTGCTGGCCATAATAGGAATATAATGATGTCAAGTCAGGCGATAAAGCTGAATACCGGTTTCAAGACAAGCGCAGAGGTTCGTAGACTGCGCGCTCGTCGTGCGTACTTGCCGCGGCCGGAGGGGATGCGTCCACTTTAGGATATATCCATGCTGTAGATTATGACAGGCCGCGGATTATAGTATCCGCGGCCTTTTTGCCGTGTGTTGTTGACGGACGGTTAGCGGACATATACCATGTTTAATATCCCTCCAGGTATCTTACCTGGAGGACAAGAGCATGATGGGGTGAAATCATGAATTATACAAGCGAACAGGCTAATATACTCGTCCAGGCGCTGCCTTATATAGAGCATTACGCCGGAAAGATAATAGTGATCAAATACGGCGGCAACGCTATGATCGACGAAGACCTAAAGATCGGTGTGTGCAAGGACGTCGTGCTTATGCACTACGTCGGTATGAAACCGATCCTGGTGCACGGAGGCGGGCCTGAGATCAGCGCTGTGATGCAGAAGCTGGGCAAAGAGCCTGAGTTCGTAGGCGGCAGGCGGGTTACCGACGCTGAGACCATGGAGATAGTCGAGATGGTCCTTGCGGGCAAGACGAACAAGGGAATCGTCTCGATCATAAATAACCAGGGCGGACGGGCAGTCGGCTTATCCGGCAAAGACGCAAACCTTATTGTGGCTGAAAAGGCTCACAGCGATGTGGATTTAGGATTTGTCGGGCAGGTGGCTAAGGTCAACCCGATGATCCTAATGGATCTGCTGGAGCACGATTATATACCTGTAGTATCATCTGTCGCGATCGGGCCGAATGGTGAGAGCTTTAATGTAAATGCCGATCACATCGCAGGTGAGATAGCCGCCGAAGTCGGCGCGACCAAGCTCATGATGATGACTGATGTGCCGGGGATATACTCGGACTTTAATGATAAGTCCACATTTATATCCGAACTCAAGGTGGCCGACGCAAAGCAGATGATAAAGACCAAACAGATAGACAAGGGCATGATCCCGAAGGTGGAGGCTTGTATGACGGCGCTTGCGGGCGCCGTCGAGCGTACACACATCATAGACGGAACCATGGCCCATTCGCTCTTGATGGAGATATTTACCGACACCGGGATCGGGACGATGATAGTGCCGTAGGGAAGTGGAGAGTTGAGAGTGGAGAGCTAAGAGCCCAGAATTGCTTAGTGCGTTTTTGGGGAGGCATTTATGGCCAATGGAAGAATCAAATTACGCAATGCAGGCATAGTGCTGCTCATTACGTTATTTTTACTTAGTGTCAACGAGCTTGTGCCAAAGCATTTGCACAATATTCTAATGGCTGCTTATTTAGTTACTGCTTCCATGATAATGTTTTGGTTTGGCATAAAAGCAGGCGCTGCCGATGATGAACGATTTGGGATTTTTGCTGGTTTTTGCATTTTGCCAGTAATCATTTATAGCAGTAAGGCAACTCTACTGCAAATCATATGCTGGACTGCTGCATTTAGTATGGTGCCAACAATCAGTTATATGTTGGGACGGATGCTGTGTAAGCTAAGGCATTAAGTGAAAATTGTAAGCCTATCGCAGCCTGTCATTACGAACGAACGTGAGGAATCTGCTTTTTCATGGTGCGCTATTGTTATGAAGATTCTAGGATTCGAACTTGGGGTCTTTACTTATTAATAGCATTTATGGCTGGAATTGCCGGTTATGGTTACGGTGCTTCCTTTATGGTATCAGCATTTGCAAGCCTGGTTGCATTCGTAATTGCCTTTCGAGTGGATAACAGTCGCTTATCGAGGTGGCCAGCGGCAATTGAAGTTGATGGGAATGAGGTATCACTATTTCGCGCACTCAAGTATCGCGTGATTTCTCTTGATGATGTATTGAGAATGGAGAAACATCCGGGTCATCCGTTTTTTTCAAATCGAAAAGTGCCATGGGCGGAAATCACTATCTGTACAAATGATAGAAATGAAGTGTTTTGCATTGAATCGTACCTTGAGGGATACGAGGAGCTGATTGCTATTTTGTCGGTTGCTGCAGATAACTGGCAGCCGCATGAACATAGCAATGAATCGCAATGAAAGAATGTTCAAATTCACGATGGTCCGGGATTTAAATCCCGGACCCCATATGTGGGCTTTAGTCCCGGAACGCTAGGCACAAGACATGCCATTGCCGCAAATAACGGCAACTGGAGATGACAGATATGCGCAGGCTTATAACGATCGCCGTGGTAGGAATAATGCTGATCGTGCTGGCATTGATAATGCCGAGGATAAGTCCGGTTCAGAGACTTGTGAACAAACTACAAGGAGAGAAAACAGTTGAAGACAGGCTTCGGCAATATGGTCCAGCAGCTAGAACAAGGCTCGGCGGCTATTTTGAGAAACATGGTGTAAACTATCCGCCTAAGCGTGTGATACTTTTGGTTCTCAAAGAAGAGAAAATACTTCAGCTTTATGCTGAATACGCAAGAGGGCATTTTGTTCTGATCAAAAACTATCCGATCCTCGCGGCAAGTGGTGAATGTGGTCCAAAACTTTGTGAGGGCGATTGCCAGGTGCCTGAAGGCATTTACAGAATAGTGTTTTTGAATCCTAACAGCCTGTATCACCTTTCGATGCGTCTGGATTATCCGAATTCATTTGATCGAAAGATGGCAAGAGTAGATGGCAGGACAAATCTCGGCAGCGACATAATGATTCATGGCAGCAATGTCTCTATCGGCTGCATTGCGATGGGTGATAAAGTATCGGAAGACCTGTTTGTGATGGCTGCGGATGTTGGCATTAAAAATATTGAGGTTGTTATTGCCCCGTATGACTTAAGAAAGAACAGACAGGTGAAACTGCCGAACAATATGCCTAAGTGGACTAAGGAGCTATATCGAGATATTTGCGGTGAAATGAATAAGCTGCCACAATGAGTGAAAGAAGGAAATTATGACAACTAAAGAAATAACAACCAGCGCAGATGTAATGGCGCTTTACGATCAATATGTAATGAAAACATACGGCAGGCAGCCTGTAGTGCTCGTTAGGGGCGAGGGGTGCTTTGCATATGATATCGACGGCAAGGAGTATCTCGACCTTGTGGCAGGGATTGCTGTAAACGGACTCGGGCACTGCCCGTCCAAAGTAGTAGAGGCTATCCGCGAGCAGGCCGGGATTCTCATGCATACAAGCAATCTCTATTACGTGCCCGGCCAGGCTCAGCTTGCAAAGCTCCTGTGCGAGATATCGGGGATGAGCAAGGCATTCTTCTGCAACTCGGGCGCGGAAGCCAACGAAGCAGCAATGAAGCTTGCCAAGAAGGCTGCAAAGATTTCGGGGCACCCTGAAAAGTGTGAGATAGTGACTGCCTTGAAGTCTTTCCACGGCCGGACTCTGGCGGCTATCACAGCTACCGGTCAGCCGAAGTATCAGAAGTCGTTTACCCCGCTGGTTCCGGGTTACAAATATATACCTTATAATGATGTCAAAGCTCTCAAGAACGCAGTGAATGAAAAGACCTGCGCCGTTATGATGGAGCCAGTGCAGGGTGAGAGCGGAGTGCATCCGGCCAGTGTCGAGTTTTTGCAGGCTGCGCGCGATCTGTGCGACAAGTCCGGTGCGGCTTTGATCTTTGACGAAGTCCAGACAGGCCTTGGCAGAACGGGTAAGATGTTTGGGTTCCAGAATTTCGGGGTTGTCCCGGATGTTATTACCCTTGCTAAGACAATTGCGGCGGGCTTCCCGATGGGGGCATGCCTTGCACGTGACAAATGGGCAGATGTGTTTGAGCCGGGAGATCATGCGGCTACATTCGGCGGCAACCCACTGGCCTGCGCGGCGGCACTTGCAGCAGTGACTGAGATAAAAGACGGCGGATGGGTCGAAAACTCGGCTAAGGTTGGGCAGTATTTCCGCGAGCAGCTATCCAGACTGCCGGGAGTGAAAGAAGTGCGCGGGCTTGGACTGATGGCGGCAGCAGATTTTGATAAACCAATAGCCAAAGACCTGGTATCAAAGGCGCTGGAGGCCGGTCTGATAATCAATGCGACGAGTGAGAACACTCTGCGCTTCGTCCCGCCTCTTATCCTGACTCAAGAGTTAGTCGACCGTGCGGTAAGTATTATCGCAAAGATATTGGATGGAGAGTAATGAATATCGATTTCGTCCGGGCATCTGAAGACGATGCCGACGATTTGATAGCTGTGCAGAATGCGGCATTTGCCGTAGACCTGCAGAAATATGGAGAATGTCCGGCATATGTATATGACCGAGAAGTGATGCTTAAAAACATACGCTCTACCATATTTTACAAGGCTATGGCGGATGGTGTGACTGTCGGAAGCATCGAGATACGCAAGCGCAGCGATTCGCATTACTTCCTGCGTGTGCTCAGTGTCCATCCCGATTATCACAACCGGGGTATAGGAAGCAAGGCGCTGCAGTTTATGTTTAGCGAGCACCCTGAGGCAAGCACATGGTCTCTCGTTACACCAAAGGACAACAAACGCAACTGCCATTTATATGAAAAAGCCGGTTTTCGTTGTGTTGAGGATCGTGTCCATTCCGATGCTTTGACTCTTGCTTGTTACAAGAAAGAAACCTGATCGTTTATTTGAGGAGATTACTAAATGTGGCAACGATTTACTGATCATGCTAAGCGGGTTATATTTTTCGCTCAGGAAGAAGCGGGCAAGATGGGTGACAATAACGTCTCCATCGAGCATATTCTGCTGGGCCTGACCAGAGACCGGGGATGCGGCGCTGCGCTTGTGCTGACCTCGCTGGGTGTGGACTTGAAAGAGCTGCGCGCCGAACTTGAGGCCAACATGGCCAGGGGCTCGGGCAAGCTGGGCGGCGATATGCAGCTTACCCCGCGCGCCAAGCGCGCAATTGACTACGCCTATGAAGAGGGCAACGAGATGCAGGTCGATCGGCTCTGCTCAGAGCATCTTCTGCTTGGCGTCATTCGACAGCCGGAGGGCCTGGCTGCCCGGACGCTGGCAAAGTTCGGGGTCGAGCTGGAAGCCGCCAGGCAGGCGGTAATAGAGCAGCGCAGCGGCAAGCTGCTGGAGGGAGTGGCCTTCACCAGCGAGAAGAAACCGGAAGCGGTTGTCGAGCTTCGGGGCACCAGTCTGCTCAGCATCTCGCAGCTTAACAGGGCCGAGATAGAAGCTATCTTTGATATGACCAGAAAGCTCAAGGACGGAATTATCCCACCGTCACGGCAGCGCAGGATTCTCGAGGGCAAGACTCTTGCCATGATATTCGAGAAACCCAGCCTGCGGACGCGAGTATCCTTCGAGACCGGAATATTCCAGCTCGGAGGGCACGGAATATACCTCGGGCCCAACGATATCGGCTTGGGCAAGCGCGAGAGTATAGGCGATGTGGCGCAGACCATCGGGCGGATGTGCGATATTATTATGGCCCGTGTGTTTGAGCATGAGAAGGTGACCGGACTTGCGCAGTATTCGGGGGTCCCAGTCATAAACGCCTTGTCCGATCTCGAGCACCCGTGCCAGGCTCTGGCCGATTTCTATACGATTCTCGAACATAAGGGCAAGTTTGAAGGGCTCAAGCTCGCATTTATAGGTGACGGTAACAACGTTGCTCATTCGCTGATGCTGCTTGCCGCCAAAGTCGGAATGAACTTTGCCATCGGCTGCCCCAAGGGCTACGAGCCTGATGAGAATGTGACAGCCACAGCAAAAGAGTTTGCTAAAGAGACAGGCGCCAAGATTGAGATATTCAACGATGCCGTAGAGGCTGTCAAAGATGCTGATGTGGTCTACACGGACGTGTGGGCGAGCATGGGTCAGGAAGCCGAAGCCCAAGAGAGGGCAACGATTTTTGCGCCATTCCAGGTAAATGCTGATCTTATGAAGCATGCAAAACACGACGCGATTTTCGAGCACTGCCTGCCCGCTCACCGCAGCTCTGAGGTCACTGACGAAGTGATCGACAGCAAGCAGTCCGTCGTATTTGACGAGGCTGAAAACAGGCTGCATGCTCAGAAGGCGGTTATGGTTTTGCTGGCGGGCTGAGAGTGGAGTGTGTGACATCTGAACCGCTGAAAGTATGAATGAGATGAAACGCTGAATTTCAGTTTTTCAGCGCTTCATATAAGTTCAGCGTCTCAGCGGTTCTGAGACAATAAGCTAAACATTAATTTGGAGGATATCATGCCAAAAACAGTCGTCCTAGTCTACTCAGGTGGGCTGGATACATCAGTGTGCATCCCTATGATGCGCGAGGACTATGGGTTCGACCACGTCGTCACAGTGACGGTCGATGTGGGCCTTCCCGCAGCAGAGATCAAACAGGCCGAGGAGAAGGCCAAGATGCTCGGGACCGAGCACTACACAATCGACGCCAGGCAGGAGTTCGTAGACGAATACATCTTCCCTGCGATCAAGGCCAACGGCGACTATCAGGGCTACCCGATCAGCACGTCTATAGCCAGGCCTCTTATTGGCCTCAAGGCAGTCGAGATTGCTCAGAAAGTTAAGGGCGATGCCTTCTGCCATGGATGCACAGGTAAGGGCAACGATCAGTTCAGGATCGAGTTCGTGATGCGCGCTCTGATGCCTGATATGCCGATTATTGCCCCTATGCGCGAGCACACTATGACCCGGACCTGGGAGATCGAATACGCCGAAAAGAAGGGTATCCCTATCGGCCAGAGCAAGGACAAGATATGGTCCATAGACGAGAATTTGTGGGGTCGCTCCATTGAGGGCGGTCACCTGGAGGAGCCGGATTACGCTCCGCCGGAAGAGATCTTCCACTGGACAAAGAACCCGATCGAGGCGCCCAACACGCCGACTGAGATTACCATCACGTTTGAAAACGGCGTGCCGGTTGCTTTGAACGGCCAGAAGATGAACTCACTCGATCTGGTCCTGAAGGTTCACGAGCTGGCGGGAGCCAATGGCGTTGGGCGAGTCGACATAATGGAGGACAGGATTATCGGTCTTAAGGTCCGCGAGAACTACGAGTGCCCTGCAGCAAAAGTGCTGATTCCGGCTCACAAGGCCTTGGAAGACCTGGTCTGCACAGCCGAGGAGAGAGCTTTCAAGGTGTCGGTGGATCAGCAGTGGGGCAAGCTTGCCTATGAGGGTCTGTGGTATGACCCGTTCAAAGACGATCTGGAAGCCTTTATCAACAAGATTCAGCCCAGAGTTACCGGCGACGTGATCCTGCGCCTGTTCAAGGGAAGCTGCACAGTCGTAGGACGCGCGAGCAAGTATGCTCTCTATAACGAGGACCTGGCGTCGTTCGATTCCAAGACATTCGATCAGAGCGAGGCTGTCGGGATCGTGAAGACCCATGGCATGCAGGCAAGAATGTATCGCACGGTGAAGGATAGTTAAGAGTATAAGAGTGGAGGGTGGAGAGCACGTAACGCGCTCCACTCTCCTTGATGATATAATGCGGCATATGAGACCCTTGAGGTAAATCGTATGATTATCAAGGACACAATCGAGACTGCGGCACGCAGACTTGCGGAGAGTTTTGATCCGGATAAGATAATACTCTTCGGCTCGCAGGCGCGCGGCACTGCTGATGAGCACAGCGATGTCGATCTTCTGGTGATTTGTTCATTCTCGGGCAAAAGACGCAACTTGATGGTTGAGATGGACAGAGCGCTTCGTGGTCTCGGTATTGCCCGGGATATCATCGTGCTTACGCCGGAGGAATATGAGCGAGACCGGATGATAGCCGGCACTGTGGCAAGACCTGCATCAATTGAAGGTAGAGTGCTTTATGAGCGAGCTTAGCCCTGAAATAATCGAGAAGATCAG
Source organism: Armatimonadota bacterium (assembly GCA_039679645.1). Classification (NCBI taxonomy): domain Bacteria; kingdom Bacillati; phylum Armatimonadota; species Armatimonadota bacterium. The sequence continues at coordinate 93,126 of JBDKUO010000033.1, read as the reverse complement.
GCAGTGGGCAGATTATGCCGATGAGGATTTGCGGCTAGCAGTCCATGCCCTGCAGATTGAAGATGGTTGCCCGTGCCGCCTGATCGCCTATCATGCGCAGCAGTGCACCGAGAAGTATCTGAAGGCATTCCTTGTAATGTGTGGAGTTGATTTTCCATACACGCATAACATCGGGCGCTTGCTTGAGTTATTGGCAGAGCAAGGTGGACCGGCTGCAGAAATCGAGTCTGCGGACGAACTCACTCCGTATGCTATAACAACACGGTATCCGGGCGAGGACGAGGAAGTAAATAAGGAAGAAGCTACCAATGCTGTTCATATTGCCGAACGAGTACGTAGCGCAATACGCGCAGAGCTGCCCATGCCATAAATATCGGCAAGAATAAGTTGGTGGAAGGTAAATTGATCGGGTAAATTGTTCTCGGTCGGAAAGTTGGATCAGAAATGTCAGTAGAAGAACCTTATCCATCTCTCGAAGAGCTGATGGGCCTCATTGGCGAGGCGGGACGTCGGTTGGCCGACATCCAGGCAAGCGAAGGAGCTGCGGGAAATATATCGGTGTTTGTGGGCTGGGATATTGATCCCGGAAAGTTTTTCACAAACGTGCAGGACTATGAGCTGCCCAATGCTCTACCGGAGCTTGCAGGCGGATCGCTTATTGCCACCGGCTCAGGCCGGCGGCTGCGTGAAGTGGCCAATGACCCTACAGCAAACCTCGGGTTGGTTAAGGTTGCAAAGGACGGCAAGAGCGCAAAGCTTTACACTTCTAGGGATTGCCTGTTTGCCCGCCTGACAAGCGAGTGCAATTCACATATTGCGGTCCACACAGACCAGATCAGGATCAAGAAGACTAATTTCCACGCGCTGATACACGCTCAGCCTTTGCATCTTACGTATCTGAGCCACATCTCGCGCTACCAGGACGAGAAATATCTCAATCGCCACATACTCCGCTGGGAACCTGAAGGAATAGTGCAGCTTCCTGACGGAATAGGCTATATTCCATTCAAAGTGCCGGGCTCAGACGAACTGAAGAAAGCCAATGTCGAGATGCTTCGCACACACAGCATTGTGCTGTGGGCTAAGCATGGCGTTATGTCCAGGTCCGACACTTCAGTCAAGCGCGCATGTGACCTGGTCGAGTATGTCGAGACCGGAGCGCACTACGAGTATATGAACCTGACAAACCACGGCCTTGCCGATGGTCTCTCTGATGAAGAGATACTGAGTGTGTGCAAGTCTTTGGGTATTGAGCAGAAGGTGTTCTTATAAAACACGGGGTGGCGGTTGGAAAATTGCCACCCTGATCATTATGCGACTTGCAATGAGACAATAGAGTGTATGGAGGCCGTGACAAGGATGCACGAATTGTTAATCAGGGAATACTGCACAAATCATCCTGACAAAGAGGCGGTGGGAAAATGCCATGTCTGTGGCCTTCCATATTGCAAGGATTGCCTTGTTGAAGGGCCTGAATTTTATTATTGTAAGAATGAGTCCTGTCTGGCAATGAAGCCGGAATCGAAAGGCAGACTTCGTTCGGTAGGTTGTTCAACATTTATAGTTGTTTTCCTACTGTTATCGGTCATTGACTCAATTCCTTTGCTGATGTTGGCAACCAAACAGGAGGAAAAGGCGAGAATAGAGGCAGTAGGTAGCAATATTCCTGATATGTTTCCGGTGCTTGTTACCACTCCGGTCAAAAGTAGTACTTTACCAGATGTTGCCATAGTGTTCAATAAGGATTTGGCTGATTATCTAGAAGCACATCCCGGCAGTAAGTTTATCGTGCCGATCTCCAGAGTTGATGAGTTGAACAGCCAGCTGAAGCGTTTTACGTATGATTCCGGCTTTGGCGTAGGCGGGTTTTCGGTGACTAAACTTCCGGGCGGCAGGCAACGCTTTAAGGTTGAAGGCACTTGGGATGATGACAGAGTAAATATCGGGTGGTATGAAGCCGATTCGTCCTCATTCAAACCTATAAAGTGCGTTTGGTATTTCGGCCCAGGTCTTGTAATGAAGTATACACCTGTAATATTTGTATTCAACCTTGTAGTTGCTTTTATCATCATGATAGCCTGGAAGATAGTAATTAATCGGCAATCCAGATATAGCGCTCAACAGAGCGAATAGACTGAGGGTATTGCAAGGGGTGCACAATGTCACAAAAACTCTGGGGTGGAAGATTTTCAAAATCGACTGATAAGGCCGTGGAGACATTCACGGAGTCTATAAGCTTCGACTGTCGGCTTATTGAGCACGACATCCGAGGCAGCATTGCGCACGCCAGAATGCTGGGCAAGTGCGGGATTATTCCCGATGATGACGCCAAGAAGATAGTGAGCGGTCTGCAGCTTATACTCGACGATGCCGTATCGGGCAAGATCAAATTCGACCCGAGTGCTGAAGACGTGCACATGAATGTCGAGAAGCTTCTCTTTGAGAAAATTGGCGAGGTAGCGGGCAGGTTACATACGGCGCGCAGCAGGAACGACCAGGTCTGCACCGATATTCGGCTCTTCTTGAAGGACGAGATCAAGCACATAATTGGGCTGATTGTCGATTTGCAGAAAGTGATTGTAGACCAGGCCGAAAAGAATGCAGATGTGATCCTGCCGGGCTATACGCATATGCAGCATGCGCAACCGGTGATCCTCGGCCATCATCTTATGGCGTGGTTCTGGATGATCGAGCGGGACAAAGGGCGGCTGCTCGACTGCCTGAAGCGGGTTGATATTTTGCCTCTGGGCTCGGGCGCTCTGGCCGGAACGACTTTTCCGATTGACAGGCAGATGGTAGCCGGTGCCCTCGGCTTTGCTGCCGTGTCTGATAACAGCATGGACTCAGTAGCGGACAGGGACTTCATATCCGAATTTCTTGCCGACGCATCCATATTGATGACTCACCTCTCCCGCTTCTCTGAGGAGATTATAATCTGGAACACATCTGAGTTTAAGTTCATCGATCTGGACGACTCGGTCACCACAGGCTCGTCTATCATGCCACAGAAAAAGAACCCGGATGTAGCCGAGCTTGTTCGCGGAAAGAGCGCACGTGTTATTGGAGACTTGATGAGTCTGCTCACCCTGCAGAAGGGCCTGCCTCTGGCATACAATCGTGATCTGCAGGAAGACAAGGAGCCTCTGTTTGACGCAGTCGATACCGTGCAGGGCTCGCTTCTTTGTTTCGCGCTGATGATTAAGACTGCAAGGTTCAACACTCAGAGGATGCACTCGGCTGCTGGCGAGGCATATTCGACGGCTACCGACCTTGCTGACCACCTCGTGCGGCAGGGTGTGCCGTTCAGGAGCGCCCATGCACAGGTCGGTTCTCTGGTTGCCTATTGTGTGGAAAATGGAAAAGAACTCTTCGATCTTACAATAGATGAGATCAGGCAGTTTGCGCCGGATGCCGCGGAGGATGTGGCATCGGCTCTCACTGTCGAGGCAAGTGTGGCTGCCAGGAGCGCAACCGGTGGAACTGCAGCCTCGGAGGTCAAGCGTCAAATTGTAAAAGCCCGCTCGATCCTCACCGATGCGAATTGATCTTCCGACATTTATAAATGGACGCGGTGCCCAGCTACGCGGTAGTGCCAGGATGCTGCGGCAGATCATAGGGTATCTGGGGCCGGGGTTTTTCGTGACAGTCGGGTTCATCGATCCGGGCAACTGGGCGACCAATATCGCCGCCGGATCGAGCTTTAATTACTCCTTGTTGTGGGTTGTCACGCTCAGCACGCTTATATTGATCCTCTGGCAGCACATGTCGGCCCACCTGGGAATAGTGAATGGTAAGTGCCTTGCCGAGGCGATCCACGAGCATGTGAGGCCGCTGCCGAGATTGATCTACGGCACTACGGCAATGGCTGCGATGGTCGCCACGGCCCTGGCGGAAATTCTTGGCGCAGCGCTGGGCCTTAATCTCCTCTTTCATATCCCCGTTAGAGCGGCTGCGGTGATCGCTACTATCTTCATAATCGGAGTAGTCTGGTATCAGAGATATAATTCACTGGAAAAGCTTATCGTAGCGTTCGTGAGTCTGATCGGTTTTGCGTATCTGATCGAGCTTTATCTGGTCAAACCGGACTGGGGCACAGCTATATATCACACCTTTGTGCCCAAACTCAGTTCACAGAGCATTATCGTTGCGATGGGAGTGCTGGGCGCGGTCGTGATGCCGCACAATATGTATCTGCATTCGGAGGTGATTCAAAACCGCAACTGGAAAGGCGAAAACGAAGCCGAAACCAGACGCCTGCTGCGGTATGAGTTTGTAGACACACTCGTTGCGATGCTTGCCGGAATGGCAATAAACTGCGCAATGGTGATCGTGGCTGCGGCTGTTTTTCATAAGCACGGGGTTTACGTCAGTGATCTGAAGCAGGCATCGGATACACTGCGTCCATTGGCGGGCAATTTTGCATCAATGATCTTCGGCGTCGCACTTTTATTTGCCGGTATATCCTCTTCCATGACAGCCGGGATTGCGGGAGGAACCACCCTAAGCGGCTATCTCGGTAAACAGACCACACTCGACAGCAAGTGGTTTAGGATGGGCCTGGTAATCACTCTGCTGCCTGCGCTTGGTATCATAATGATGATTCGGAATACATTCCAGGCGCTCATTCTCAGCCAGGTCTGTTTAAGTGTGCAGCTTCCATTTACTATGCTTCCGTTGTTTTTACTGACCCAGAGTAAGAACGTGATGGGCAAGTACGCAAATCACTGGCTGGAAGGCTCACTAATGGCTGTCTCAGGATTGTTGATAGTGGGGCTCAACATTCTACTTTTGGTGCGGCTGTTCGGTGGAAGTTTTTAGCACGACGGGCCGAGTTTTGAACTCGACCCATCGTTGCAAAGTGGTATATTAGCTCTTTACAGAGCTGATGTCAAAGACAAATGTTTTATTTTCATTGAAGTGCATAGATAGGCTCTTCAAATCAGTGTCTTCAGGGATTGTGAATATGGACCGAACACTGACTTCCTGTCCTGGCTGTATCTCAGCCGAAAAAGACCTGTCCTTGCTCTTTTGGAACATGTCTTTATTGTTTCCGGTTTCTACGCCGTCTGTATCAACAATTGCAGGGTCGAATGTATCCCACCGCATAAACTGGGGGGATTTCCCCACATTCTTAACGCTGATATACGCAACCAAAAAGACCTCGCCTTCTTCGGTTGTTTGCTCGCCCATAGAGGGATCATCATTGATCTCGATCTTGTCGAGTTTCACTTCAAGCTCACCCAATGGATAATAGACACCCATCTTCGCAGGGATCTTGTCGAGCACTGTGGTGTTGGTCTTGTCTGCCGGATCAGTATACTCCGCGGGCAGGCCCTTCACTTTGCCCCTGAGGTCATAGCGCAGCACAAGATCGTCATCAGACTTGATAATCAGCTTGGGCATTTCGCCTTTTGAAGGCACAGGCATTACGCCATATACATCTACCTTCTGCGCGGGCTTGAGGCTCATAGAACACTGCTGCTTATCCTTTTCCATTCCAAGGTCTCTAAGCCCGTCATGGTTCTGGCTCTGCGGATCGACTACTGTAAAAGAGAAATTGTCCCATCGGATATGGTACTCGTTCGGCTGCGGGTTGTGATAGGTCATATGGTATACGATCAGTTTCTCGTCTGCAGTCGGCACATAAGTTTGATCGCCAATGTTTACCGGATCGATAGTATACTCTGCGCTCTTTAGAGTGATGTTGAAAGGATTGTTCTTGCCCAAGGTATAAGTTTTGCCGAACTCGGCGTATTCACCCTTTAGCTGAGTCGTCCCTTGAACATAATGAGGGGTCTTAGTCGTGGTTTTCTTTGCGGGTGTTTTCTTGGTAGCTGCGCTTGTTGTAATTGACAGAGCAAACACAAGCATGGCCAAAAGAGCCCCATATCTCATCAGTCTACTCAATTCTCTACTCCTCCTCGTGAAAATGGATAGGCTGACTTAATAATAGGGCTCCCGAAGCTTCAAGTCAATATATATGAACTTATTGCTATTTTGAAGATGTAATCTTTTCGAGTGGCTCAGGAACATGGCCATAATAATGCGCAGGCCCGCCTGATGGCTTTGCCCACCTGACACCATTTTCGATTACCTTAAGCACCTCTTTCTGATAGTAAATAGGGAAAGTCTCATGGCCGGGTCTGAAGTAAAACACTTTGCCTGCGCCTCTGTGCCAGCAGCATCCGCTGCGGAATACCTCTCCGCCCTCAAACCAGCTCACAAAGACAAGCTCATCAGGCGCTGGAATATCGAACCTCTCGCCGTACATTTCCGTATGCGGTATCTCGAAATATTCCGGCAGGCCTGCTGCAATCGGGTGAGAGGGGTCAATGACCCATAGCCTCTCTTTTTCACCGACTTCTCGCCACTTCAGGTTGCACGATGTGCCCATCAGTTTTTTGAATATCTTGGAAAAGTGGGCTGAGTGCATTACAATCAGACCCATCCCATCCAGGACACGCTTATAAATCCTCTCGACTATCTCGTCTTTTACTTCTTGGTGCGCCGCATGCCCCCACCAGGTGAGCACGTCAGTATTATCAAGCACTTCCTGTGTCAGGCCATGCTCCGGCTCGTCCAATGTAGCCGTGCGAACTTCAAATCCGGGCTGCTTTTTCAGATAGTCGGCAATCGCATTGTGCATGCCTTTGGGATAGACCTTTTGTGGTTCTTCACCATCCGTCTTTTCATGCCTGAATTCGTTCCAGACAGTTACGCGTGTAACCTCGCTCATATCAATACCTCTCTTTAACTGGGCGTATATACCGGCATGGGTTTAGATATTACAATACGAGAATCCTGCACAAATTAAAAGAAAGAAGCACGAAAACAGAATTTTAGGTTTTCATGCTTCAATGATAAATCTCGATGTGATCTTGTAGTGTCTTAAGAAGTTGAGCTATTCCTTTACCCACTCAATCTCTGTCTGTACTCCGGCGTCATGAAGGAGGTTAAAGACAGGGCAGCGGTTTTTGACCTGGTCTTTGACCATATCCAGGCGCTCCTGGCTCTCGTTTGTCTTGACATAAAATTTGCCCCGAAACGCACAGAAGTGCCTGCAGACACCTGGCATACCCATGAATCCTCTCAAGTCTATATCTCCCTCTGCCTCAAATCTGGCACCCGAGAAGGTAAAGTCCATCTGTTTTGACACTACCGACAATGTTATCCCCGCGCACCCTATCAGCGCTGCAGTGACATAGTCCATAGGCGATGCGCCTTTATTGGTTCCGCCTACATATGCGGGCTCGTCCAAAACTGCGTCAAATTCTCCCATCTTCGCGGTTATGAGCATAGGGGCGCTCCACTCGCCGGAGGCCTTTGTGGTCATGATTTTAGGTTTGTCTTCCATTGCTTACTCCTTTAACTGATATTGCTTAACCATTGTAGAGCTTACCCAGGTTCTCTGGAGAACAAACCGCTATTTACTCTATTCCAAACTTGTAACCCACACCGCGCACCGTAATTATATAGCGCGGATTTCCGGGGTCCTGCTCGATCTTCTCGCGCAGACGGCGCACATGAACGTCTATGGTGCCGTGGTCTATGTATTCATCTTCACCCCACACTTTTTCCAGCAGCGAATCTCTATCTAGGACCCTGCCCTTATTTGAAAGCAGGATATCGAGCAATGCAAACTCTTTTGGACGCAGATCAACCGGATTATCAGTAACCCGGACCTCGTGCCTTGCACGATCCAGCACTATCTCGCCGCCGCGCAGCACCTCGTCTTTTCTTCTGGACTCACCCGACGATCTCCTCAAGGCCGAGCGGACACGCGCTATCAGCTCAATAATACTGAATGGCTTGGCTATATAGTCATCGGCACCGACTTCCAGGCCAATCACCTTGTCCACCTCACCGGATCTGGCGCTGACCATTATGATCGGAAAATCGTAGTCGCGCCGGAGCATGCGGCAGACTTCCTTGCCGTCGACTATCGGCAGCATAACGTCCAGCAGCATCAGGTCAGGAGCTTTACGCCGGACTGAATCAAGCGCCTGCACCCCGTCCTCGCAAATTTCTACCTTGTAACCCTCTTTCTCAAGATTGTGACGCAGCAGCAGAGCTATATCCTCTTCATCCTCAACCACGATTACTCGCGCAGACATATCTCTTACCTCAGCTTATTATATTGATCCGACTATATGTTAGAATGCATGTGTTAAGGTTGTGTTGCGCACTGGTTAGAAGCATGCGATATTGCAAAGTTAATTGTCTGTCAACTGTTCTGTCAGATTCCTGTAAGGATGGGGATGTATCCTGATCTTAACCTGAGACATAAGAGAAAGGGGAAATCAGTGTGAATAAGTTTCTGGCAATGATGCTGCTTTTGGGCTGCGCAGTTTCTGTCGCCGCCCAGACTCCACCCGATGTGCCGAAAGGCCACTGGGCCTACGAGGCAGTCAACGACCTTATAGGAAAGGGATACATAGTCGGTTATCCCAACGGCAGCTTTCTGGGAGACAGGACTCTGACCCGCTACGAATTTGCGACAGTGACAGCACGCATTCTCGAAGGCATGAACGAGAAGCTGGATGCAGTTAAATCTCAAGCAAGCAAGCCTTCCGGTGCTCCAGCAACAATTACAATGCCCACAACTCCCGCAGGAGAAGTGAGCGCGCAGGACCTAGCAACTATCACCAAGCTGGTAGATGAGTTCAAGGTCGAGCTTACTGTGATCGGAACGAGGCTCGATACGGTCGAGGCCACTGTCGCCGAACTGAAAGATATGGTTGCGACTCACGACGCCATGCTCAATGACGAAGAGGGCATCGTAAGGGCCACTGCATCGGATGTTTCCGCACTCAGGAAACTCAAGTTTAGCGGTTATCTTCAAACCCGCTACCAGACCATCGACTACACAAAAGACACCACGCCTGCCGATAAGTCATACGATACTTTTCTGGTGCGCCGGGCCCGATTAAAACTTACGGCTACACCGACCATCAGAAGCACGGCTGTGCTGCAACTTGATGCTGGCCAGAATACTACGAGTGTCAAAGACGCCTATTACAACTATGCCTTCGGCGACGGCTGCGCCATAGCTCCAAGTTTCCAGGTCGGCCAGCAGTATTGGTGGTTCGGCTACGAAGTGCCTTACTCATCGTCAAAGAGAGAGACTCCTGAAAGAGCCCTCTTTGTGCGTAGGTTCTTCCCCGGTGAAAGAGACACCGGCGCAATACTGACAAGCCCGGCCGATGCTAAGATTTTATGGACCGTTGGAGCATATAACGGCACCGGCACTCAGAACGGCTCCACATCCGCAACAGATAACAACGACGCCAAGGACGTTCTTGCCAATGTAAAGTTCAGGCTCGGCGACCTCGACTTAGGTATGTCCGGCTACCACGGCTATGGTATATGGTATAAAAATGCGGCAGGTGCAGTGCTCTACGATCCGTCCCAGAAGATCAGATACGGAGCGGACCTGCAGTATTACATGAGTAATCTTACGTTCAAGGGCGAGTATATTCGAGGCAAAGGCTTCGATGATGCCGACCCCAACAAATACGACCAGAACTTGTGGCAGAGCGGTTACTATGCTCAGCTCGGCTACAATATCGATAATGCCGATACGCTTGTTGCCCGCTATTCCACAATGTCCGAAGACCCAAAAACTCCTGCATTTGGCAGGGTCAACTCATGGGAATTGGGCGCAATCCGCTGGCTGGATGAAAACAGCAGGCTCAAACTCTTCTATAAGTTCACCAATGAAGAGCAAAACAGCATAGACAACAACGGCCTCTTGGCTGAGTGGATCGTTACGTTCTAAAGGAGAAATTACAAATAAAAAGTTTATACTCGTCTTGCCGATAAGCGCACAGAAGACTATGTAACCGGCAGATTTGGATAGGTCCAGTATATCTGCTGCAAACTTTGGACATCATTATTCTGCTGACGAGTTGATGATGAGCTGATTGCGGGTAAACCTGTAATGAACGAAAACAGGAGGTACCCGTGATGACTAAGCAGCAGCGAACGATATTGACTATAGTCGTTTCTTTGATTGTTGTGGCGGCAGCCGTGGCAGGAGGGATATTGGCTATACAAGGCTCCAAGACCGGTGAGAAAGCCCACATGGCAAAGACACCTTCTTGTCCGTCTACTGCGCCTGCTCAGGTTCCGCCCACAAAGCCTGCTCAGCCGGGAGCAGGGCCTGTTCAGCAGTCTGTTCCGGCTGCTGAGACGACAACTCAGCCAGGTGCGCAGTCCACAACGGCAAAACCGGAAACGCCGCCGGCTCCCACGGTAAAGTTTATGGAGCTGGGCGCCCAGTGGTGTGGTCCATGCCAGAGCATGAAGCCGATTATCAAAGCTCTGGAAAAGGAGTATAAGGACAAAGTGGAGTTTGTGGCGATAGACGTCGATCAGAATAAGGACATCGCCCAGAAGTACAATGTGTCATCTATCCCTGTGCAGTTGATATTCCAGAACGATAAGCAGGTATTTCGGCATGTCGGCACAATCTCGAAGGAAGACATTGTGGCGCAGTTTAAAAAACTCGGCGTCACACCCACATCCAAATAATCAATATCAAATACTCAATACTAAATAAGTTGGGGTGGTTTGCGGGCCACCCCAACTTATCGTTAAGTCGGTCGATACATAGGGGTAAAAAATCCCCCATGTGCGGCGAATGAAAGACTTATTACCGTCCAACCCGCCACTATCAGGTCGATCCCGACAAACAGTCCCAGGACCCACAGGCTTGCTACTGGCCACATGCTCCAGACGATAAGCCCCAGGATCAATGTCACGATGCCGTTGAAGAGCATCCATCCCCAGTTGGGTCTGTGCCTGAGTTGTAGGGAGTTGATTATTTTGACGATGCCCGCCACGCTCCAGAAAATAGCGAGCACCAATGTTAATATCACTGCTCCCGCAAGCGGATATGCCAGCAGGAACACCCCCGCTGCAATATATACGAGCGCGGTAATCAGCTTCAGTACGAAGCCGCCTTCACCCTTGGTCTTAAATGCATGAATCGCATGCGCGACTCCACCAACTATTAGAATAAGCCCCAGCGTGTAAGCTACGGCCAGAGTGCTTACGAACGGCACGCCGATTGCCAGGATGCCCAGCACGATCACTAGAATTCCCAGGGTTAAGAAAAACCACCAGTCCGCCCCGGATATTTCACCCTCGTGAGTCGTATTCATTACTGATCACTTCACTTTCAATGTGAACTTCAATCATCCTTTTTTTACCCATTCCATGCGCATAGCAGTTGCCGATTCGTGTCGGCGTTTTAACCCTGGTTGCAATGGGAATCCTGCTCATACGCAAAACTTATCTTGGAGGTGACCAAATGCCAGTCGATCCGGTATGCGGCATGGTAGTGGCCGAGGAGCACGCTGCCGTCTGCTCTGATTTTCGTGGAAAACACTATTGTTTTTGCAGCGAGGAGTGCAAGGAAGAGTTTGACACAGATCCCGATATGTATACTGCGGAGTCTGAAATGGCTTATGAAGACGAAGAGACTTTCTGACTGATCTCGAAAATGCTGCCCCGGCAGTCGATGCCGGGGCTAAAACCCCATCACAAAACTTACACCAAACGAAAACTCGAATTCACCATCGCCGACAAATCCCGTATCAAGTACGAGTCCGGGCACAAGCTCAGGGTAAACGCGCATTCCAACGTCGAATACATATTTGCCCGCGACATCATTTCTGCTATATTCACGGTAGTTAATAAAAGGCGAGTCCCACATGCTTTCGGCGATCAAGCTGGCGCTCGGAGATAGAGTCAGTTCAAATCCCAGGAGTGCAGCTGTTGTTTGTGAATCAAACGTCACACCGGCGTGCACGTCCATAAACCGGCCCAGTTCTTCGTTTTTGAGCATCTTTTTGCTTGCCAGTATAAACAGCTTCCGGCCGTTATGAACGCCCTCAAGCGGGCCTACATCATTCTCGTTGTCGGCAATATCACGGACTCCGACTGCAAGAGTCGGAAACCAGTAGTGAGTGTCCTCCTGCATAATCCTGTATTTGAACCCGAAGGTGGTAAACGATTGGTTGTCCAACTGAGGCTCTACGCCTGGAGGAAGCGTAAACAGATCATTGTAATATGACCCATATACCTCCCAGCAATCCGATATACCCCACGTGACGACCCCGCGTATCTGCCTGTCCACATAGTGGCGGCCCTGGACATTTTCCGCATGTTTTGCTTCATTAAAGCCCACTGCCACCTGGCCGGATTTGAGGGTGCGGGCTGTCGGAATCATATATAGTCCCGATAACCCCAGCCATGAAGTAGTGATTATCTGATGCATGCACGGACCAGCCATCGCCGGTGATGCCAGGAGCATAGCAGCAGTTATGCAAAAAGACCCTCTCATAGCCAAATCAAACACCCCTTCAATTTAGTATTTAGGGTTTTATATTTAGTATTTGTTTTGATGCGGCCAGGCCTGATCGCACAGCGCTCTCGATTGTGGCAGGCCAGCCGGTGTCGGTCCAGTCTCCCGCCAAAAACAAATTCCGTATATGCGTTTGAGCTGGCGGCCGAAGATCATTGCGGCAGGATGTGGCAAAAGTTGCCCGATGCGCATTATATATAACCGCTCGCTGCAGAGATTGTCTGCATGGCATTCCGACCACCTTATCAACTGCATTCTGGGCTAGATTGATCAGCTCACTGCTGCCTAGTGTATTCAGGGAGTCCGCTGCGCTTGCCACAGTCTGGATATAACCGAAGTCCAATCCGAAGTCGCAAGTCTTGTTAAACACCCACCCAAAAGGCTCGCCTGGTGCGCATGCCCGCGCGAACTTGAAGTCCGCATGATCATAAAACAGATGGACGCTCTTGATGGATCGCCACTGCATTGCCTGGGCGGCATCGGTCGCATACCCCATTTCCACAAGCGACCACGGCGGAACCGCGCACACATAGTAATTCGCTTTTATCTGCATGCCGCCCGAAAGTATTGCCGACTCGACTGCCTCGCCATTGAAGATCAGCCTCTCAACTTTTGTGGAGGTTCTGATCCTGCATCCTCTTCTCGATAAATATCGCCCTGCCGGACCTTCGATTATATGCGAGAGCGGAGCATTAGGCACGCCGAGCTTATAGCCGCATCTGCTCTCAATGAGAGATTTTGTAAGGACCATGCGGGCGTAGTCTGCCGACGCATCCGAAGCCGATTCATTGAGTGCTGCAATCAGTGTTGGGTCGAGCAGGCAAGCCAACAGATTTGACGAGCAGCCAAGGCCTTTAAGATACTCCTGTGCGCTCTGGCCGGGCTTTGGCTTGGTCCTTGCGATCTTTCTGAACACACGGCCAAGCTCGATCTTTTCATGGCCTGATAAGTAGTTTGTTTTCAGAATCGATGGCAATAAATGGACAGGCGCTGGCAAGAATGATGACCTTACTTCCAGAGTCTTGCCTATGGCATTGATAAAACTAACCCTGTCATGGAACCTCACCTGTCCAATCGACCCGATCTTGGCTAGAAAGCTTATTGCAGCGTCACAGCAGCCCAGCAATATATGCTGGCAGTTGTCAATGCTGATACCGGTGTCTTTATCGCAAAAAGAATGTGCTCTTCCACCCAGGTGCTTCTTTGCTTCAAGCACCGTCACATCCAGACCGGCGTCGGCAAGTTCGCATGCGCAGGCAAGCCCTGCGATTCCACCGCCTATGACTGCAACTGAGGCAGCGATGGCCGTCCTCCGTTCAACCTGGATTTGATCAGCGCCTTTGCGGCGATTGAAAGCTTGCGGGATGTCGGAAGAGAGACCTGGCCCGCAAACACATCGCCTGGGCTTTTGTCGATCATATCGAGAATGCTCGAGTAAATTTCGATCATGGCGCACAGCCCAGGTCGCCCCGACCCGTGCACCATCGGAACCAGCGGCAGCGCAGCGCCATAATAATCGTGCGCCCTGCGCGCCTCGAACCTCATGAGCCTTTGAAACCTGTCATCACGTATGCCGTTTACCAGGTCATCTGTGCTGTAATTAAATGCCCATAAATCTTCTTCGGGGATATATACACGCCCGTGCTCAGCGTCTTCTTTTACATCGCGGAGAATGTTGGTGAGTTGAAATGCGATCCCGCAGAACTCGGCATGTTTTCTGGCTTGAGGCGAGTCGAAACCGAATATGTGGATGCACACCAGCCCGACCACCGAGGCCACTTTATAGCAGTAGTCATATAGATCATCAAATGTGCGATATCTGTCGATGGAGAGGTCCATGGTCGCGCCGTCGATCAGTTGATGGAAGTAATTAGTGGGTATGTCGAATTTCTTTATGGCGTCCGCGAATGCAGGCATAATAAGACTGCCGCCGTAGTCGCCGTGCATGCTTTTATCCAGCGAGTCTCGCCATCTGCCAAGCAATGCCTTTTTGTCGCGACCGAAATCAGGGTCGTCTGCGATGTCATCGCAATAGCGCATGAACGCATACACCGCGCACATGGCGTCACTTTTCTCGCGCGGCAATACTATAAATGAGTAGTAAAAGTTTCTCGCGCGTTTTTTTGCTATGCTTCTGCAATAGCGATATGATTCCCGAAGCTGCCCGGGCGAAACCATCATTTCAGAATCCAACTGCACACCTCCTTATGCACCAGCCTGCCATCAACAACAGCTTTCGCGACTTGGATACTCCAGCACACTTTCTAAAGACATCGTAGTTGATCTGTTCTATAGACTGCAGCACCGCTAATCCGCCTCGTGTAAAAAGCTCCACATCCGCTGCTCCGACACCGGATATGAGGCGTGAGAGCGATCTCCCGCGTTCAAAAAGTTCCCTTGTCCGGGCTATCTCAAACCGCATAAGTCTCACGAAACTCGCGTTCACGACATGGTTTCTCAGTTCGCTTTCTGTGTAGCCGAAGCGCTCCATATCTTCTTTCGGGATGTATATACGCCCTTTTTGGTAATCGACACCGATATCCTGCCAGAAGTTGGCCAGTTGCAAAGCAGTGCAGGTAGCGTCGGCAAGCCCTCGCCTCTTATCGTCCGTGTATCCGAGCAGATGAAGAAAGACACGCCCTACGGGGTTTGCAGAACGCTTGCAGTAATCCAGAACCTGCTCGAATGTATCATAGCGAGTAACGTGCTGATCCTGTAGAAACGCGCTGATAAGGTCTTCAAAAGGCTCTATAGGCAGGTTAAATTGGGTGATCGTCTCAAGCAGTGCCTTAAAAACCGGATGTTGAGGATTACCGCTGAAGCATGCATGCAGTTCTTCCCTCCACCATTCCAGCAGGCGCACGGATAGATCCGGATCATCGATCTCGTCCGCAAGGTCGTCGCAGACCCGGCAATATGCATAGACATTGAATACATGACGTCTTATCTCGCGCGGCAGGAAAATCGAGCCCACGGTGAAGTTTTCGTAGTGAGTCTTCGCCAATTCTGATATCCCTCCAGGTATCATACCTGGAGGGATTGAAGACATGTCATTCACGCTGCACACTTCGCACCTCTTTGTTCTCTTGTGTTCCATCGGCTCATTATTGCCCAGAATACTCATTGGCTAACCTTGGCTCTGCCATTAACCCAAAACTCACAACTCGTAAATCGCCACTCTTTCGCTGTGTTTGCCGCGGCGGTAAGACTGGGAACAAAGCCTAATAGCGGCTACATTGGGGCGGCCAGGGGTCTGGGCTCTTATCCGCTCTCAGCTATTTTCGAGGAGTTGCAGATGATAGGCAGTCTACTCGGCTCTCTCAATCTGCCCGAAGACCTTAAAAATTTATCGAACGCACAACTGACAAAGCTCGCGCAAGAGGTCCGGGCATCAATACTGGAAGTGGTAAGCGCAAACGGCGGCCATCTGGCCCCGTCGCTCGGTGTTGTTGAACTGACAATCGGACTGCTGGCCGTAATGGACGTGCCGCATGACAAGCTGATCTGGGACGTCGGCCATCAGTGCTATCCGTATAAGATTCTTACGGACCGGCGCGACTGCTTTCACACACTCAGGCAGGGCGGAGGCATCAGCGGCTTTCCCAAGCCGTCAGAGAGTTTGTATGACTCGTTCGGCACGGGACATGCCAGCACATCCATATCGGCGGCTCTGGGGATAGCTCAGGGCAGGGACCTTGCAGGTGAGAAATATCGCGTGGCTGCAGTGGTAGGCGACGGCGCTTTGGGTGGGGGAATGGTATGGGAAGCAATCAATAACGCCGGGGCATCGGGAGCCAATATGCTGGTCATATTGAACGACAACAAGATGTCCATATGCCCGAGCATAGGTGCGATGGCGGCTCACATCGCCCGTTTGAGGACCATGCCGCTTTACAGAACGGTTGAGAGCGGCGCGCAGGAGATTATTCGCAGGATGCCCTTGGGCGGCGGACTAATGAAAAAGACCACTCAACTGCTCAAGCGCGGGCTTACAAGCTGGGTCTCACCCACCAGCGGCACAATTTTTGAAGCTCTGGGTTTTGAGTATCTCGGGCCCATAGACGGCCACAACATAGCCGAACTCAAACACTTTATATCTCAGGCATTTGAGATGAAAGGCCCCGTGCTGCTGCATGTAGTCACTGTTAAGGGCAAAGGATATTCTCATGCGGAGCACAATTCCAGGCATTTTCATGGGATAGGCCCGTTTAACTCAGATAACGGCAAGGTCCCTGAAAAGTCAAAGAGGACTTTCACCGATGTCTTTGGGCGAACTCTTACGCAGCTTGCCAGAAAGAACTCCAAAATTGTTGCGATCACAGCCGCAATGCCGGACGGCACAGGTCTCAATCGGTTTGCAAAGAAATACCCGAGCAGATTCTTTAACGTCGGTATAGCCGAAAGCCATGCCGTCACATTTGCAGCAGGCCTCGCCACAGCCGGGATGAAGCCTGTAGTGGCGATCTACTCGACATTTCTGCAGCGCGGTTATGATCAGATCGTTCACGATGTCTGCCTGCAGAACCTGCCCGTGATTTTCGCGCTGGACAGAGCGGGTATTGTGGGTGAAGACGGGCCGACCCATCACGGCGTCTTTGATCTCTCGTATCTGCGGCATATGCCCAATTTGACTGTTATGGCCCCACGGGATGCATGTGAGCTTGCCGGTATGCTGAACGCTGCATTAAATATCGACGGACCCGTGGCAATTCGTTACCCGAGAGGAGCCGCGGTGGGCCCAAAAAGATTGCAGATGACCTCAATTGATGTCGGCAAGTCAGAACTGATGCGCGATGGCGCGGATGTCGCGATCATAGCCGTTGGACCCATTGCCAATGAAGCGCTGGAGGCCGCAGCACAGCTCGGTATCATGGGAATAAGCGCGCGAGTTATCAATGCGCGGTTCGTAAAACCTCTGGATGATGCTGCGATAATTGCGGCTGCCTCGGAGTGCGACGGAATAGTGATTGCAGAAGAGAATGCGATATGCGGCGGTTTTGCATCAGCCATGCTCGAATGTCTTGCCCGCAGCGGCTCTTTGGATGTGCCAATCGAGATTATCGGATTGCCTGATGCGTTTATAAATCACGGCAGCGCTGCCCACCTCAGAGCGCAATACGGCATTAACAGGCAAGGGATTGTGGACGCAGTCGACGCGGTCCTTGCAAGGACAGACAAACGACGCGAAATTCGGAGGCAAGACATTGTCATTCGCCAGAGCATATGAAAATATCCAGCGCAAGGCCGATCATATTGAGGTGGCGCTGCATCAGGATGTCGAGTTTCACTTACGCACAGCAGGCTTCGAGCGATATTCGTTTGTCCATGAAGCCCTGCCCGAGATTGACCGCAATGATATAGATATGTCGACCATGCTCTTCGGCAAGAGTCTTTCGCTGCCGCTGATGATCTCTCCTATAACCGGCGGCTCGCCGGAGACAGCAGAGTATAACCGGATATTTGCTGAGGCAGCGCAGAGATACGGTCTGGCGATGGGAGTGGGAAGCCAGCGCGTGGCGCTGGAAAGCCCCGATCTTGAATGGACATTTCATGTGCGCGATATAGCCCCGGATATCTTGCTCTTTGCTAACCTTGGCGCGGTCCAGCTCAACAACGGCTGCGATGTAGACTCATGCTGCCGCGTGGTCGAGATGATCGGAGCCGATGCGCTCATTCTTCATCTCAATCCCCTGCAGGAGTGCGTTCAGGAACACGGCAATGTGAACTTCCGTGTACTCTCTGCGCACATAGGCGAAGTCTGCGATTCTCTGGATGTGCCTGTCATCGTCAAAGAGGTCGGCCATGGCATTTCAGCCAGGACCGCATCTTTGCTGGCGGATGTAGGTGTCGCAGGCATAGATGTCGCCGGAGCAGGTGGCACGTCCTGGGCAAAGGTCGAGAGCAAAAGAAGTGTAGATACCGCTTTATCCGCCTTAGGCGAGACGATGGGCGAATGGGGAATATCCACAGTAGATAGCTTGCTTGCCGCAAAAAGTGTGGCTCCCAGCCTGCCGATTATCGCGAGCGGCGGGGTGCGAAGTGGAGAAGATATAGCCAAGTCGATTGCACTGGGCGCATCAGTGGCGGCAATGGCGCTGCCTTTCCTTAAATGCGCGGCAATATCACCTGACACACTCTTCGAGAGGATCGAACGGCTGGCTGAGGTGCTTGCCACAGTGATGTTTTGCACCGGCTCAAGAACCATACATGATCTGCACAAGGCCAAGCTGGTTGAGCATACATGAGTCTTCTGCTTCGCGGGCGAATTCCCAAAGGTTCTAGCTTTTGCGCTTGACCATCCTGACGGTGGTGCCGGAGTTGAAGTGGAAGCTGACCTCGTCCATCAGCGCATGGATGCAGTAGATACCTCGGCCATGCTCCATAAACAGGGCATCCTCAAAACTGGGAATTTCATTATAATTGAACCCGGGACCATTGTCGCTGACAGAGATGCAAAACCGCTCTTCGCTGGCCAGGCAGCTCACCGTAAAAGCGGCATTATCGATGTCCTTCGAGCCGTATTTGATTGCATTTGTTATGGCCTCTCCGACTGCCAGCAGGATATCATTGATCGCATCCTCGCTAAAGCCTGCCGCCATTGCCATCTTGCCGACCCGGTGCCTTGCCTCGCGGCAGTTGGATATTATCGACTCCAACGTGAAGACATCTATGTCCCATGAGCTTTCAGCCTGAGTGCAAGTCTCGGGTGAACAATCATGAGCGCAGTCCTTACAGAGGCAGAACATGTCCCAGAGATGATGCCTGTCCAGCATGTCTTTGACAGCCGTGCTGGCGGCGGTCAGATGCAGCTTGCGGTGGTGGTCTTTGAAAACTTCCGCTCCCTTTGCCAGCCCCTGAAGCGCCGAAGTATCCATTGCCTCCAGATTGTGCAGGTCAAGGGAGACACAGCCCCCGTCCTGATCTGCTATCTGTTCAAGCACGGCAACCACACGGGATACATTGGAGCAATCTGCTCTGCCACTCAGTATGACGGACGGCCACTGCCCGTCCGCTTCTATTTTAACAGCCAAAGGAGCCGAGTCAATATTATGAGACATAAACCTTGCTAACCTACCAATTATTGCAACAATACATCTGCTTGTACGGAAGAGGATACCATCGGTACGCCATTCAGTCAAGGGGTAAGCACAGGTGTTTTTACCAGTTTTTTGCTTATTTGTTTCTCTGCGGGTTTAGGGCTGCGAATGCTCTCTGTAAAACTCTTCATAATCGGCAAGCATTTTATTTAGCAGTGCAGGCGTATCCAGGCCATATGGGCAGCGCGATTTGCATTGCCCGCAGCGCATGCAGTTTAAGATTTTGCGCATTTCGTCATGCCATTGCTTAGTCATAAACTGCTGGTAAGGCATTCGCCTCAGCAGCAGACCCATGCGCGCCGCCATAGGGATTTGAATACCAGCCGGGCATGGCATGCAATATGCGCATGCGCGGCAAAAGTCTCCGGCCAGCTCCTTGCGGTCACTTTCAACTGCTTCACGCAGTTCATCATCCAGAACAGGCGGCTCGGAATCAAGCCTTATAATTTCCTCCAGCTCACTCATGCGCTGGAAGCCCCATATTGGGACGAGGTTGTCATACTGTCTCAAAAAAGCAAATGCCGTTCGAGCATGGGTCAGCAGCCCTCCTGAAAGCGGCTTCATGGCAATAATTCCTACGTTTGCTGCCTTACATCGATTAATTACTTCAAGGTCATCGCTGTTTGAGATATGGCAAAGCGGATACTGAAGAGTGTCATATAAGCCTGACTCGACAGCCGCTAAAGCTCTTTCGCGATGGTGATTGGTAACGCCGATAAACCGGGTCATTCCCTTCTCGCGGGCCTCGATAAGCCCCGCATATGATGACTCAGGATCTTCCGGGTTTGGCAGTTCGGCCGGGTTGTGCAGTTGGAGCAGGTCTACATGGTCCGTGCGAAGGTTTTTAAGGCTGGTCTCCAGGTCCGAAAGCACGCCTGCGCGAGTCGTCGATGCGCTCTTGGTGGCTATGATAATCGAATCGCGAACATCAGAGAGAGCGTAGCCGATCTTCTCCTCGCTGTCCGTGTATGCCCTTGCTGTGTCATAAAAAGTGATTCCTGCGTCATATGCTCTCTCTAAAATTTGCGCCGCCTCATGAATTTCCGTGCGCTGCAGGGGCAGCACACCGAACCCTGTGCGCGTGACAGTCATATTAGTGCGTCCGAGAATTGTCGTTTCCATTTACTACCGTCCTTAACAACAGGATATCAACATCACTGTTCGCGTGCAACCCTTTTAACCGGCGGTTTGATGCAGCCCGCAGCGGGATAAACTCAACATGTTTAATATGAATAACCTAAGTTCCGAACAAAATTTCTTGAGTTCAGGCAAGATGGCAGTCATTACCAAGCAGGCTGGGCTGTCTGCCGCGCGTAAGAGGATTACCTATGTAGCCAGGCAGTTAAGGTTCAGCGCAGAAGAGACAGAGGCGCTGCTGCTTGCCGTGGGCGAGGCGGTCACTAATGCTTACGTGCACGGTACGCCTGAGCCCGGTGCCGGTTTGATATACCTTGGCTGGCAATGTGAGGGAGACACCCTTATCGTCACAATCAGAGACGAAGGACTTGGAAAATGTGATAAAGGTCGTGTTCCATTATCCGAACAGCGCGTAATCATGCTTGGCTGCGGCATCGAACTGATGCGAAGCGTAATGGACGAAGTGGATATTCGCTTTGAGCGCGGCACAACCGTGATTCTGAAGAAGCGAAATCGGTCGTTGATAATTTAGCTTGTGAGTGTAAAAAGCAAAAGGACCCGGTATATCCGAGCCCTCCGCCATTACAAATATTCACTTTTTCAATCTTCAATTGGGCTGACCAAAACGCCGCGCCCAATGAGGAATGATAAGTATAGACTTACTTCTCGCGCGCCGCATGATCAGAATACTACGATCATAGTATACCCGTCTTTTGGCAAGAGGTCTATTACTCTCATGACCTAATTATCGTAATACTTTTGTATTAGTCGCGCTGCTATAGACTACCAGCCTCGGTTGTAGTTGTTGTATCTGTTATAGTTTCCATAGCCGGTTCCGTATCCGCCATATCCGCCGTAGCTTGATCCGTAGTTGCCGTATCCGGTGGTAGCCATGCCGCCGAAGCTCATATTGCCCATGCCGCCGTAACCGTTTATCCCCCCGAAGTTTCCATAACCACCGAAGCCTCCATATCCGTTGCCGAATCCGCCGTATTCGCGTCCGCTGCCCATTGCAGCCAGTATTTCGGAAGCGCTTGAATAGTTGAGCGGAATCTTATCTATTATGACATCGGGGGAAGACGTTGGAGACTCGACCTCGGGAATTGGGGATGGAGGATAAGGGTTCGACACACTTTCCGTATCCCGCCTCTTACTGATGATGTAGATATTCTGGTCGATTCTGTAAACAAGTCCCATGGACTTGACAAGCGTCTTTAGGGCCGTGTCAAAAGAAACATCCTTGAATGACATAGCCGGAATTGTGCCGGTCACATTCGCGTCAAGCGCAAAGTCTTTACCGGCATTTTTGAACAAAGCATCGAGTGCGGACTTGACGTCCACATCCTTTAGATCCATGCTTATTGTCTCCGTTGACTTTTCTGTGCTCGCCGTATCCGCCGCCTGTAAATGCATTACACCAACAAAAAGAACAGCCGTTACAACCAGCGCAATTTGAACAGCCTTCCCCATCATTTGATGCCTCCCGAAAAACTTGTTTGTGCCGCACTACATATTATTAGACTCCGAAACCTTGCAATTAATTACATGTTGAGACGATAAAAATGCTTTCATGTTCCACTTCGACACAATCCCACTTTACCCTTGTCGAATATGCACTAATCTGATGAATAAAGGATATAAAGGAGAAAATGCAGAACGCGTCTAAGTGAGTTTGGAAAGAACACAGGTCCTGCCTGAATAGATCAGGCAGACACAACAGGAGTGATTGTATGGCTGATATGCTGGTTAATCTTCTCAATCTGCCCGAAGACAAGGGTTTTGAACATCTAAAGCAGGAAGGTATTTTGATTCGCCGAATAAGGTCTTTTGAACTGTCCATATTGCGCAGATTTATTATAGAGAACTTTAGCGAGCGCTGGGCAGACGAAGCCAGTGTATCTCTAAAGCATGATCCGGCTACATGCTTTATTGCGACCAAGGACGGACAGATAATAGGATTTGCCGCATATGAGTGCACTACCCGGGACTATTTCGGGCCGACCGGTGTGAATGAAAAAGCTCGCGGTAAAGGAGTGGGTAAGGCTCTGCTGCTTGCCTGTCTGCACGCTATGCGGGAGATGGGCTATGTATATGCAATAATTGGCGGTGCCGGGCCGACCGGGTTCTATTCAAAAGCATGCGGCGCTGTGCCTATTGCGGAAAATTGGCCGAGTTTTTACACGGATGCCTTGAAATAAGGATTTTATAAATCCCTCCGGAAGAAATTTCTGGAGGGATTCAGGATTTTATCAGCCCATCGGTTCGAAAAAAACGATCCGTCTGAACTCGTCGTAGCGGTTGTTGATGTCAGTAAGGGTGAGGCGTTTGAACATCCCAAGGCTGAAATCCTGCACATTGTAGGATGCCAGTGTGCTTCCATAGATAACGGCATTGCGGATATTCATATCGCTGACCTCATCTGTGCTTGCGATGTAGCCCATGAACCCGCCTGCGAAGCTGTCACCCGCACCCGTGGGGTCGGCAACTTTGGTAAGTGGATACGATGCAGCCGCAAAGCATGTGCTCTCACCACAATACATCACTGCGCCGTGCTCGCCCTTCTTGACCACCACATACTTTGGGCCATATTTGTGAATCTCGTTTGCGGCGAGGGTTATGTTGACGATTCCGGTAAGCTGCCTTACCTCGGCGTCGTTGATAAATACAATGTCCACACGCTTTAACACTTCCAGCAGAGCGTCTCGCTTTGATGAGATCCAGAAGTTCATGGTATCGCACGCAGTAAGCTTTGCGCCCGGAACCTGATCGAGTACCTTAAGCTGAAGCTCAGGATCGATATTTGCAAGAAATACATATTTGGAAGACTTATAGTCATCGGGAAGAGTCGGACTGAAGCTCTGAAAGACATTGAGCTCGGTGAGCTTTGTGTTCGCCTGGTTCATGTCTCCTTCATAAGAGCCTGCCCAGTGGAATGTCTTGCCGCCGGGGATAGTCTGGATACCGCGGGTGTCGATCTTTCTTGACGCAAGGAAGTCCAGGTGCTCCCTGGGGAAGTCTTCGCCCACTACCCCGACTATTTGCACAGGTGTAAAGAAACTTGCGGCTACCGAGCTGTAGACCGCTGCTCCACCCAGTGCGCGTTCAACCTTGCCATGAGGCGTCTCCACTGTGTCAAGCGCTACGCTTCCTACTATTAGAACATTGTTGTCAGGCATAATAATAGATTATTCCTTTTCTTCTAGAATAGCTTGCAGTCTCTGCGTTAATGCAGGTAGGTCTTGAGAGACAATGCTCCAGACAATATCAAGGTCAACATTGAAGTAACCATGAATAAGCCTGTCTCGGGTGCCTGCAATTTGCTTCCAGGGGACCGAGGGCCAGTTATCTCGAACAACTTCGCTAACTGATTTGGCCGCTTCCCCAATAATCTCCAGCAGCCGGACTATTGCCAGGGACAGCAATTCGTCAGTTTCAAGATCGCACTTGGTTTTGCCGGTGGTAAGTGCGGTTGCCTTTTCTGTGGCATCCAGCATGTGCATCAGGCGCACACGATCTTCACTGCTCAACATAGACAAGCTCCGACTCGTTTATCACGGCATCCCGAAAATAGTGACTCAGGAAACCTGGAGTGTTGAGGTCCACCTTGCGGCCGAGAAGTTCGGACAACTCATCTTGCATTTCGAAAAACGCAAACCCCGGCACGTGGCCCGGCTCGAACTCGATCAGCACATCCACATCGCTTGCAGGTCCGAAGTCAGAACGAAGCACCGAGCCAAAAAGCGATAACCGCTTTATATGGCGACGCCGACAGTAATCGGCTATGGCTGCTGTATTAAGCTCGACATTACGTTTTAAGTCACTCATTTTTGCGCTCTCTTGCCGCCAAACAGCCTCTCCCGATACACCATCATCAAGAACTTGGGCAGCACACTCACTTTTGAGAACTTGCTCGGGTCTTTGGCAAGTCGATATGCCCACTCGAGGCCATGGTTTTGAAACCATATGGGAGCGCGTTTCACCTTGCCGGAGAACACATCGAATGATCCGCCGACCCCTATCGCAACGCTTATTCCCATATCGCTCATGTATCGCTTTATAAACTTTTCCTGCCTCGGGATTCCCATCGCAACAAGCAGCGCTTGTGCGCCGGACTCCTTCACCAGACCGGCGATCTGGGGGTCACGATCAGGTTTGAAATAGCCATCGTGCGTGCCGGCGACATTCATCCCCGGGTATGATTTTGCAAGATTATCGGCGGCAGCCTCAGCGATGCCGGGTTCGGCGCCAAGGAAAAAGACGGAGAAACCATCCTCGGCTGACATCCGGCATATCTCACGCGCAAGGTCAACTCCGCTTACCCGCTCTATCAGGGGAGCGCCCAGAATCTTTGCCCCTTTAATTATACCAGAGCCGTCCGGCGTAATCAGATCAGCCTTATTAATTATATCTCTGAGATCAATATCATCCTGAGCGCGGGCTACCATTGAAGCATCCGCAGTGACGATCATGTGCGGCTTGCCGCTTGCTATGAAGCGTTTAATCGCATCCAATGCGTCCGCCATATTGATACGATGCACTTTTATGCCGAGAATGTTGATGAAGGGAATGCTTTCTTCCATTGGTGATGACATTATACAGTCCTAGAAAATTTCGTATGACTCTTACATTGACAACAAATTAAACCGCGAATGCCCGCATGCTGTCAAGAAGACAGACTCATTTCAGGGCTATTTACAAGTTTCAACGAAGGCAAGTATAATTAGGACAATATAATGCAGAGACCAGGTAAATCAACCACAATGCCAAATATTCAACAACCTCTGTTGACAATGAAGGGAATAACCAAGCGGTTTCCCGGAGTGCTTGCCTTACACAATGTTGATCTTGAACTGGATCAAGGCGAGATACTTGGCCTGATAGGTGAGAACGGCGCCGGTAAGTCAACCTTGATGAAAATCCTGGGCGGCGACTATCCTGCCGATGAGGGCGAAGTAATCTTCGAAGGATGCAGCGTTCAGATGAATGATGTGCAGGACTCGATTGCTCTGGGTGTCTCGCTGATCCACCAGGAACTCTGTCTGGCTCCCAATCTTGATGTCGCATCCAATATTTTCCTCGGCCATGAGCCGCGCAGAGGTTCTTTCAAAATTGTGAATCGCAAGCAACTCTATTCTCGCGCAGACGAACTTGCCGGGCGCGTGGGTATTACCGCTGCCTTAACAGATCTTGTGGAGAGCCTCTCTCCGGGCGAGCAGCAGCTTGTCGAGATTGCAAAAGCGCTCTCATATGACGTGCGCATACTTGTCCTCGACGAGCCGACAAGTTCACTGAGCCCAGCCGAAGCCGACAAGCTCTTTGAGGTCATGAAAAAGCTCAAGAGCGAAGGCGTCGCGATGATCTATATATCGCACCGCCTCGGCGAGGTGCAGGAGATGTGTGATCGGGCAGTGGTGCTGCGCGACGGCTGCCGGGTCGGCGAGCTTGATAAGGCTAACCTGACGCCTGATGAGATGGTAAAGCTGATGGTAGGGCGCAACATTTCCCGCTTTTCCAGTGATGACACCGAGCGGCATGAAGGTGATGTAGTGCTCTCGGTGCATGATTTGGAGTATGTCGGCGGCAAGGGCACTGTCAGCTTCGATCTAAGAGCCGGTGAGATACTTGGAATCGCTGGGCTGGTGGGCGCAGGCCGCACGGAGCTTATGCAGGCTCTGTTCGGTGTCGAGCCGAAGCATTCCGGCGATATCTATATGGGCGGGCAAAAGGTCGATATAAAATCATCGACGGATGCTGTGCGCGCTGGGATGGGTTTTGTGCCTGAAGACCGCAAGGATCTCGGGGTCCTGCTGGAGATGAGTGTCACAGAGAACATATCGCTGGCCGGAATCGGCACATACAACCCGCCGTTTATGGACCGCAAGCGCGAACTTCAGGTAGCAAAGGAACATGTGGAAGCGCTGGAGATAAAGACTCCGTCGCTTTCGCAGGAAGTGCAGTTCCTCTCTGGCGGCAACCAGCAGAAAGTCGCGCTTTCAAAGTGGCTCAGTCTGGACCCGAAAGTCCTGATACTCGATGAGCCGACTCGCGGAATCGATGTAGGAAGCAAGAGCGAAATATATAAATTGATCCGTGATCTGGCAGATAAAGGGATGGGCGTTATTATGGTCTCATCTGAAATGGAAGAGGTAATAGGCCTGTCGGACAGAGTCCTGATAATGCATGAAGGGCGCTGTACCGGCACACTCGATCACGACCAGATTAGTGAAGAAAATATAATGCAATTGGCAACCGGAGGTAAGGCGAGTTGAAGAAAATACTCGGTATGATATTGCTGCTGATAGGGCTGATGGCTATTATATGCGTCTACCAGTATTCTACAACCGGAAGTGTCGTGTTTTTCAGCCCGGTCAATATTTCAAATTTGGCGCAGCGCATCGGCATGCTCGGCATCTATACCCTGGGAATGGGAATAGTGATCCTTTCGGGAGGGATCGATCTGTCGGTCGGCTCCGTTGTGGGACTCGTAGGTGTAGTAATCGCCATGGGCTATGTCAACTACGGCTGGAGCCCATGGCTGATGAGCCTTATAGTGCTGCCGTTTTGTGCGCTGCTGGGGTTCTGGCATTCATTTTTGATTGGGCGTTTCAAGCTGCAGCCTTTTATCGTGACCCTCAGCTCGCTCCTGTTGCTCAGGGGGCTTGCAAGAGGAATTTCAGGAGGTAAGGGGATCACACTCGAGCATCCTTCCTTCGCTGTGATCGGCAATAATTCGATTTTGGGAATACCCATACCTTTTCTTATACTGATAGGATTGTCTTTGATAGTCGGGTTCATTATGAACTACACTGTCTGGGGACGATATCTATACGCTATCGGTCGCAACGAGGAAGCCGTGCGATATTCGGGGATCAAGGTCAACAAAATGCGTACGCTGGCCTACGTTATGTGCGCCGTGCTTGCCGGAATAGCGGGTATAGTCGAGGTATCATACACTGGAGACGTGCAACCTGCAAACAGTGGTCTGATGTATGAAATGTGGGCGGTTGCCGCAGCCGTGCTCGGCGGATGCAGCATGCGCGGCGGCGAGGGCACTGTGATCGGCATTATAGTAGGCTCTGCGCTGATCCGTTTGATGGACAATGGAATCAACCTGATGGGTATTCCGTCGGACTGGCAGTGGGCAGTAATCGGCATAATTATTATCTGCGGTGTTATTGCCGACGCAATGCACAAACAGCGCCAGGCAAAAAGGCTCAAGGCATAAGAAGGTTTCCTTGAGCCTTTTGCACAATATAGACATATACTTTATGGTCCGGATGGGCATAACGAAAAGGTTGCCCCCGGGCCACAATTATTGGTGTAGGACTTTGGGGCAAGGCCTCGAATCCGACGCAGTCGAGAATACATGGTGGATAGATAATGCCCAAGAGAACTGATATCAGAAAAATACTTGTCATAGGCAGCGGACCCGTCGTGATCGGTGAAGGCGGCGCGTTTGATTATATGGCTGCGCAGGCCTGCCGCGCTCTTAAAGAAGAGGGATGTGAGATTGTTATGGCAAACTCCAATCCATCGACCGTCACTACAGACCCGAATCTTGCCGACAAGACATATATAGAACCGCTCACTTGCGATTCTATTACAAAGATAATCGAGATCGAAAAGCCCGATGCGCTGCTGGCAAGCATAGGTGGGCGCAGCGCACTCAACCTCGCATTGGCTCTTGAACATGAAGGAGTGCTAGCGAGCCATCATGTGAGTATGATCGGCACAGATGTAAATGTGCTCTCAAAGTGCGAGGACCTGTCTGTGGCAAGCTCCGCAGGTGCCGCCTTTTCCATCGGCAAGAACGCACACTCGATGGAAGAGGGCATGCAGATCATAAGGCAGATCAAGTTCCCTGCGATCCTTAGGCCGGCGGGTGTCGCCGGTGGAGCGGGCAGCGCCGTCACGTATAATCTGGAAGAGTTCGGCGAGATGCTCGCGTTTGCTCTCAAGACAAGTCCTGTGCGCCAGGTGCTGATCGAAAAGCCTTATATCGGCTGGAAGAGTATTGAGTTTGAAGTTTTGCGCGACTCATCGGGTCGCGCTGTTACAGCAGCGGGCATGGAGAGTATAGACCCGACAGGTGTTCATTCCGGTGACAGCACAATGGTCTATCCTATCCAGACACTGGGCAGCGAACAGATAGAAAAACTCTCAGAGCTTTCTAAAAAGATTGCTGACGCATCCGGCGTAGCAGGTTCTATGAGCATAGGTTTTGCAGTTGAGCCGACTAGTGGAGAGATCGTGGTCCTGGATGTCGACCCGATTGCGACCAGATTCACTGCTTTGGCCAGCAAGGCCGCAGGTATTCCAGTGGCAAAGATATCGGCTAAGCTGGCGCTGGGAATCGGACTTGACGAGATTATGGTTGCTGATAAGCCTTGTTCCGAGTTTGTGCCGCCGAGTGATTACGTCGCAGTTAAAATGAGCAGGTTCGACTTTGATAAATTCCCCGGCGCGGACACCACTCTAAGCACGTCCATGAAATCTGTCGGTGAAGCGATGGCATTCGGCAGAAACTTCAAAGAGGCCCTGCAAAAGGCAGTCAGGTCTCTGGAAACCGGCCATCAAGGCATGGGTGCGGATGAAAAAGGCGTATGTCCCAGCGCAGATCAGATAAATGAAGCGCTTGCTCGTCCTAACCCCGAAAGGCTCTCCTTCATAAGATGTGCCGTTGCAGCCGGTATGACGGATGATGAAATTCGCGAGATTGCCAAAGTAGACTCGTACTTCATCAGCCAGATACGGGAGTTAGTAGAGTTTGAGAAGAAGCTGGCAGGCAAGTCGCTGGTAGGAGTGCCGTCTGAAACGCTGCTTGAGTCAAAGCAGCTTGGTTACTCCGACGCGCAGCTTGCCGTGCTTCTTGAAACCGACGAGGAGCAGGTCCGCACGCGCAGAAAAGTCCTGGGCATTCGCAGCGGTTACGATGTTATTGGCAGCATGTGTTTTTCCACATACGACCCGAAAGACAATTGCACTCCAACTTCGTCTGGCAAGAAAGTCATCATCATCGGCGGCGGGCCAAACAGGATAGGGCAAGGGATAGATTTCGACTACTGCCGGGCGCATGCTTCTCTGGCTCTGACCGCGGCGGGATACGAGAGCATTATAATAAACTCAAACCCTGAGGCTCTCTCCACCGATCCCGACATATCCGGCAAGATATATTTTGAGCCTCTCACAAGCGAGAACGTGCTTAGTATAGTTGAGCGTGAGAAGCCTCTAGGTGTAGTTATTGCGTTCGGAGGCAGGGCAGCGTCTAAACTTAGCGCCGATCTTTCAAAAGCGGGAGTGAACATACTCGGGACATCTCTCCAAAGCATGCAGCGCGCCTCAAAAGGTGAGGTCATCGGCAAATTGGGTCTCAAGCAGACCCAATCCTGCATTGTAACTTCCCAGGCGGAGGCTTTGAAGTGTGCTCACGAAATCGGCTACCCCGCTCTCGCAAGGGGCAATGACGCTGTGCGGATTGTCTACGATGACATCGATATGGCTGCGTTTTCCCAGGAAATCGGAGATATAGCGCCCGAGAAGCCGCTTGTAATTACAAAGTTTGCCGAGAGTGCGATCAAAGTCGACGCGATTGCAGTCTCAGATGCTGAAGATGCGGTAGTATGTGGCATAATGGAGCACATAGAGCAGGCCGGCGTCCATTCAGGCGACAGCGCTTCTTCTTTACCTCCTTACAGCCTTACGCAAGAGACAATTGAAGAAATAAAACGCCAGACACGGCTCATCGCGGTGGAGTTGGGCATTCGCGGACTTATGAGCGCCCAGTTCGCAATCAAAGACGGTGAAATCTATGTCCTTGGCATCAATCCTCAGGCTTGCCGGATGGTGCCTTTTGTATGCAAGGCCACAGGTGCAGACTGGGCAGGCGTTGCCACAATGATTGCGTTGGGCAAATCGTTGAAGGAGCAGGGCGTATCCGAAGTCGAACCGAGACGGGTCTGCGTAAAGGAAGCAGTGTTCCCGTTCACTAGGTTCCCGGGAGTCGATGTAGTGCTCGGCCCGGAGATGAAGTCCACGGGTGAAGTGATGGGCATCAACGAAAGCTTCGGGGCGGCATACATCAAAGCCGAAATAGCCGCAGGACAGCTCTTACCCGATAAAGGCACTGTATTTATGAGTGTTGCCGACGCGGACAAGAGTGAAGCTATTGAAATAGCGCGCAAACTCAATGAACTCGGGTTTGAGATTGTGGCAACCCGCGGCACTGCTAAAGCGTTCAAATCTGCCGGGCTGTCTGTCCGTACGGTCTATAAGATTGGCGAGGGACGCCCGGACGCCACAGACCTCATCAAAAACGAAGAGATAGACCTGATTATCAACACTCCCAGCGGCAAAAAGCCCAGACAGCATGAGGTCACGATCAGGAGCGTGGTTGTTGCACGGGGAATCCCGATCATCACTACAATCGCCGGAGCAAAGGCGACTATCTTCGGCATGGAGACCGTCCGTAAACATCACTCCAGTGTGCGAAGCATGCAGGAATATAAGTAAGAGGATAGATCAGTGTTATCGGATATGGAAGCAAGCTGGGTATGGCCGTCGGATCATGAGTGCGGCCCTAATCAATATGTGCAGTTTCGGCATGAGTTCGATCTGGTCGAATTAATAGATACGGCTAAGCTCATCATCAGCTGCGATACCAACTATGCATTGTGGATAAACGGAGTCTTCATAGACTGCGGTCAGTATCATGACTTTCCCAATCATAAGATTTACGATGTCCTCGAAATTGGCAATCTAAAACAGGGCAAAAATGTGCTCGCATGCCTTGTCTATTATCAGGGCGAGGGCAGTTTTCAGTATCTCAAAGGCCAGCCTGGTCTCATATATCAGCTCGAAGCCGGTGATACTACCGTCACGAGCGGCAAAGACACAATCTGCAGGATCGACCCGAACTACAAAAGCGGGGAGATAGATAAAATCACAGGTCAGCTCGGCTATACCTTCGAGTATGACGCCAGAGAGGCAGACAATTGGCGAGAGCCTAATTATACGCCCGGAACTGACTGGAGCCGCTTATCCGATAAAGACATGCTCAGCGCTCAAAACCGTCCGCTTGAAGCCATCCGTCCCATCAAAAAGCTTGTCTTCAAAGATAGAATAGACCCTCGCATCGCTGCCCAGGGAGCCTTTATCAGAAAGACCAGTGATGACACTTCGCTGGCAGAGCGAATGCAGACAGACTACCTGTCACCAAGGTGGGTAATGGACAAGCAGGGCAACGGCCCGCTCAATTTCATGTATGACAGCCTTGGTGACGCGGACGGCCAGTATCTGGTCTTGGACCTCGGCAGGGAAGAGTCAGGCATTTTTGATCTGGATATCGATGCTGCAGCCGGGACAATCGTAGATATCTCCTGGGGGGAGCACCTCGACGACCTGAGAGTGCGCTCGTATGTCGGCGGCAGGAACTTTGCCTCCAGGTATATCTGCAAAGAAGACCGCCAGAGGT
Organism: Armatimonadota bacterium; assembly: GCA_039679645.1. Lineage (NCBI taxonomy): Bacteria > Bacillati > Armatimonadota > Armatimonadota bacterium. The sequence continues at coordinate 61,052 of JBDKUO010000033.1, read as the reverse complement.
TCACGCATTACTTCAAGCGTTTGGGCGGTAGATATATTCAGCTTCACCTAAGCAATATGTCTGACAATGTCACAATCTATTATGCCGGAATTATCCCGACAGAATATCCGATAGAGCATAGAGGCAGCTTCACCTGCTCCGATAGTCTACACAACAGGATATACCAGACCTGCGCGCGCACGCTGCACCTGTGTATGCATGAGCATTATGAGGACACACCCTGGCGTGAGCAGGCTCTATATGCCATGGACATGCGTAACCAGGCTCTGGCAGGTTACTATTGTTTCGGTGAATATGACTTTCCTGCCGCTTCCATTGCTCTTCTCGGAAAGAGTCTGAGGGAAGACGGTTTTCTGGAGATGTGCGCGCCTGCACAACTATCTATTACCATTCCCGTTTTCAGTCTTGCATGGGTCCTGGCTGCTGCAGATCATTATCAATACAGCGGAGATATAGATGCGCTGCGCACTTCATATCCCGTAGCAAAGTCTATACTTGATAAACGGGCTGAGTCTATAGTTGATGGGCTACTGCCAGTGCCATGCGGCGAGCAGTACTGGCAGTTCTATGACTGGGCTTACTGGCTTGACGGCGGCGAGAGGATATTGGACAAAAAACGCTATGATGCCCCACTCAACCTATTCTATATACTTGCCCTCGATGCTGCTTCATCACTGGCTGAAGCTATGGGAGACGACGAGGCAAAGGCTGCCTACCAATCACTCGCAAATAGATTGAGGAGTTGCATCCACGAAGTATTTTGGGACTCTCAAAACGGCGTCTATCAGACATATACAGGCGAGGGTGCGGATAATGACAGCGCTAGAGACCACCATTGTGAATTAGTACAGTCACTTGCAATCCTGGCCGGAGTGTGTTCTGAAGAATCCGCTGCTGCGCTGCGTAAAAGACTGGCCGATGAAGATAACGGCCTGGTGAAAACTACCCTCAGCTACAGTCTCTACAAGTTCAAGGCGCTGCTTACCGACCCGGACTCATATGGCGCATATGTCTTCGACCAGATAAAGCGTGACTGGGGTTACATGCTCCTAAGTGGCGCGACGAGCTTTTGGGAGACCATAAAAGGCGCCTCCGATTTTGGCGGCGCGGGCAGCATGTGCCACGGCTGGTCCGGTATACCGGCCTATTTCTACCAGGCGTATGGTCTCGGCATCAAACCGACTGCACCGGGGTTTGCAAAATATGATCGGGCCCCCGCCTCACAGGTATTCAAGAGCATTTCTGGAACAGTGCCTACTCCACATGGACCGATAATGATTTAGAATCATGGCACAGTTACGGCGAATGTCTGCGTCTTTACCGGCGCAACGTCTTTCTCCCATGGGCGCGCGTATTCCAGGATTATCTGAGTCGTTCCCTTGCTTATGGCTTGAAATGTCCATGTCTCAGTGCCGCCTGCACCCATCAGTCTGCTGTGAGGCTCGTTATAGACACTGCCTATGAGCTTTAATACCCTGTCATCCGGTTGATTGCCCAGCCGCCACTGGTAGCCCGTGGTAGCATTGGATTGCAGAGTGATCGCAAACTCGCTGCCGGCATTTGCCGCAATCGGTATTGCTTGCGTGGAAGAGGCAGGCACAGTCGTGGTGATGGAGATCGTATCTCTTGGCTGCGGCTGTTTGTCATCTCCAGCCGCCGCAGTCACAGCAAGCGTCAGACTCGCGAACAGCATAAGCAAACGAATGGTAAAAGCCATATGTGCATTCATCTTAAGTACCCCCGAATATAAAGGACTCGTCTTCAGAGTAATTCTTGCCCACCAGCGCGCATTCCTGTATCATGACCATATAGAGTGGAATGGTCCGTGCTCTCAGCTTTCCACTCTTCGCTCTTAACTATTTTAAGGAGATCATCAAGATCAAATTTGATATATTGACCACCGACCATAAAACGCGCGCGCGGCGCGGTCGGCTCACTCTAAATCACGGCGCTGTCGAGACTCCGGTCTTTATGCCCGTAGGCACGCAGGGGACGGTGAAGGCCATCAGCCAGGAAGAACTCACCGATATGGGCTTTGAGATCATCCTGGGCAATACTTATCACCTGTATCTGCGCCCCGGCCACGAGCTTATCAAGAGCCTCGGCAACCTGCATAAGTTCATCAACTGGAATGGCAATATTCTTACCGACAGCGGCGGGTTTCAAGTGTTCAGTCTGGAGCACATCCGCAAGATCGGCGAAGATGGAGTCGTTTTCAGGAGCTATGTGGACGGCTCGTACCACGAGTTCACGCCTGAGCGCGTGATGGAGATTCAAAGCGCTCTGGGCTCGGATATCGTGATGGCTTTTGACGAGTGCGCTCCGTATCCCTGCACCGAAGATTACGCCCGTGAGGCCATGGTCCGCACGCATGAATGGGCAAAGCGCTCACTCGATAGCCATGATTCCAGTCAGGCGTTTTTTGGGATAGTGCAGGGAAGCGTTTATCCCGAACTCCGGCGCCAGAGCGCAGAGTTTATTGCATCGCTGGATACTGACGGGATCGCCATAGGCGGAGTTTCAGTCGGCGAAGGCAAGGAACTGATGATGAACGCCGTCGACTGGTGCGTGCCCCACCTACCGGAGAGCAAGCCGCGTTACCTGATGGGGGTTGGAACGCCTGAAGATATCCTTGATGCGGTGGTGCGCGGGGTCGATATGTTCGACTGCGTGCTGCCTACCCGTCTCGGGCGCAACGGCTCGCTGTATACATCTTATGGCAGGATCAACATTAAGAATAATAAATTTATAGACGACTTCACGCCGGTCGACCCGGATTGTGACTGCTGGTGCTGCAGGAACTATTCGGCTGCCTACCTGCGTCATTTATATAAGTGCGATGAGATCCTCGCATCGCGCCTTGCGACGTATCACAACCTCTACTTCTACCGGACTTTGATGATAAATATCAGGCAAGCTATAGAACAGGGCTGCCTGACCGAATATAGGAAAGAGTTTCTGGCGAAATATCGCATGCATCGCGCGTCCGTTCACGATGAGGTCAGCCGTCAGGAGCCTACGGCGAAGGTTGATCACTCGGTTCGATTGGAATACTAGCCAAGCCTGCGCCAATTCGAGGCCAGGCTGCATTGGAGATATAGAGATGGATCAAAACATAGTAACGCTGGAGAGTGTTCGGCACGACCCTAAGGTTCGGACTTTCATCGAAGCCGCAAACTCTCAGATGAATGCTCTCGGCTACACCGAGCACGGCTTTCGACACGCCGGGATAGTGGCGGAGACGGCTCGCGACATAATACACAACCTCAGCCACAACGGCAGGACAGCCGAACTGGCCGCCATTGCCGGTTACCTGCATGATATAGGCAATGCGATCAACCGCCTGGGTCACCCGGATACCGCTGCGCTGATGGCATTTACACTGCTAAATGAGATGGGCATGCCCGCCACTGAAGTGGCTGAAGTCATCGCAGCCATCGGCAACCATGAGGAAGAACTTGGCGCTCCGGTGAGCGCAATAAGCGCCGCGCTGATACTGGCTGATAAGTCGGATGTGCACAATTCCCGCGTGCAAAACCAGAACCCGCTCACATTCGATATCCATGACCGCGTCAACTTCTCGGTGCAAAAGTCGAATATGCGCGTCGATCAGGAGAACAAGAGCATCAATCTTGAACTGACGACCGATGACCAGTCAGCTTCGGTGATGGAGTATTTTGAGATATTCCTGAGCCGCATGCTCATGTGTCGCCGTGCAGCCGATTTCTTTGGATATAAATTTAAGCTCATAATCAACGGAGTGGATATGTAAGTAGTTGCGAGTTATGAGTTGTGGGTTATGGGTTGGGGAACTCTATGCGATTACATCTGCTGATAATTTCTCTTTTTTTGTTATTGTCGAATCAGGCATTTGCCGCTCAAGTCGGTGAGACAAGCGTTGTCTTGTATAACCGGCCTCACTTCAGCGTGGAGGTCCCGAGTTCATCCGAAAAGCATGCGCTGATACCCACTGTTGATGAGGAAGTACACGATGTCTATATTGCGGACGGCTGCGCTTATGTGATCAGAGTCATCAAAGTGTCTGATGACCTTCCCGCTTCGACTGCAATCGAGAAGATTATTCAGGAGCAGATTAAGTCAAGCTCAAAGCTCGGTTCCATAAACAGATGGGAGATGGACTCTCGCGACAAAGTCCTCTTCAAAGGCTGCACACGGTCTGTCGATGTAAATGAGGCTTTTCTCAATAGTCTCTTTGGCGGGAGCAGATGCGTTGAATGTGTCGCCATGGCTGCGCTGGGAGATGAGTTTTCGCCAATAGTCTCAGTAGGTGTGATTGGTCGAGCCGATCAATCGGATGATATCGAGAGCCTGGCTAAGTATCTTGCATTCACTGTCAGCATAATACCCGATAAGCCTGCATTATCAGCGTCCCCTGGAAAGCACATACTGCGCCCGGCGCCTAATCTTCGTAGCGCAACCTCCAGACCCGGATATTCTTCTAAATCCAAACCTGTTGCACCCACCGTCCAGAAGCCTCGAAAGCTCAAAAAAGGCGAGATTGAACTGGCTGGAACGGTGGAATCCCTCAGTATGGATAGCAAGAGTCTGGTTATGCAGGTCAGTCAGATAACTATGCCCGGCTCGAAACCGATAAAGCTGGATCCGCAAAGGTCCAAGGCAGTCCTCTACAAAAAACTCCCCTTAGGAATTGCGGCAGGGAGCCGGATCGTGGTGATAGGCAAAAATGAAGGAATCGGAAAGCCGATAAGAGCCGGCATCTTGGCAATACATTAGTCCTCATATGCTCGAATGGAAGGATTCACCGCGCCCTCCGATGAAGTCTTCATCGGCAAAACAACAGGCAGTTGACTGAGCAGCAACAGTTCTGTCTCCGCTCTCAGCTATTTCCTAGGAAAAACAATGAACTTATACATCGGCGCAACACGGCAAAATGACGGCAAGACCATCACCTGTCTAGGGCTTATCTCCGCGCTTAAAAAGCGTTTTGCGAAGGTGGGGTATATCAAACCCGTCGGCCAGAGATATGTCGAAATAAATGGTCATAAAGTAGACGAGGATGCCCTGCTTGTAAAGCAGGTATTTGGGCTTGAAGGCGACATTGAGGATATGTCTCCGATTGCCGTTCCGCGCCATTTTACTGAAGACTACATTGACAATCCCAATCGCACCGATTTGGTAGATAGAGCTAAAACCGCCTTTGCACGTGTTTCCATGAGCAAGGATATCGTAGTCGTGGAGGGTACGGGCCATGCAGGAGTAGGGTCGGTCTTTGATATGTCCAACGGCGATGTGGCGTCTATGTTGGGCTGCAAGGCCGTGATTGTCTCCTCAGGTGGGATCGGGCGTCCTATAGATGAGATCATGCTCAATAAGGCTATGTTTGACGCGTCTGGTGTTGAGATACTTGGTGCGATAGTCAATAAAGTCGAGGAAGAGAAATACGAAAAGGTAAAATCCTACGTCACGCGGGGGCTCGAGAGAAAAGGGCTCGACGTGTTGGGTGTGATGCCTTATCGGCCTATGCTCTCCAACCCCACTGTTGAGCAGCTCCTTGAAGATATTGACGGCGAACTGGTAAGCGGCGAGCAGGGGCTTCACAATATAGTCGGGAAGATGGTGATCGGGGCAATGCCTCCGCATCAGGCCATTGAATATATGTGTGATGACGCCCTTCTGATCACTCCCGGCACGCGCGATGATATAATCCTCGCGGCTATGAGTTCGTGCATGCTCGGAGACTCGCCCGGCGTGGCGGGTATGATTCTTACCGGAGGAAACACACCTCAGCCGTCTATAATGGACCTTGTAGCTAAGACAAATATCCCGGTGATCCTTGTCCGGGACGATACATACTCCGTCGCTTCAAAGATAGCCAAGCTGATAGTGAAGATCAGGCCGGGTGATTTGGAGAAGATATCGGCAGCGGAGGCACTGGTGGATGAGTTCGTGGATGTGGACCGTATTATCGAGAAGCTGCGATAGAGAGGTGTAGATACTTTGGAACCTTACATCCCTGAAAGACTTCCGTTGAAAGAGGGGCTGATTGACTGGGCTGCTCACGTCACGCTGATTGGAAAAGCCAACGCGGCATTGGCGCGTTATGACGGAATACTGCAAGGCATTGTTAACCCACAAGTTCTGCTATCGCCTCTTATGACCCAGGAAGCGGTGGTTTCATCGAAGATCGAGGGAACAATCACATCCATGGAAGAGGTTCTTGAGTTTGAGGCCAGCCCTAACATCAAGGTCAGCCAGGAAAAACGTGACGACCTTCAGGAAGTTCTCAATTACAGGCGCGCTATGGGAACCGCAGTCAATGATATGGGAAAGAGGCCGATTTGCATCAACCTTATACTAGATTTGCATCGCATATTACTCTCTGGTGTCATTCGCAGTGAAGATAAAATACCTGGCAGCGTGCGAACCACTCAAAACTATATCGCTGCTTATGGCACACCGATAGAACGAGCCACATTTGTTCCACCCATGCCGCAAAATGTTATGCCCGCTTTTCAGAACTGGGAAGCATATGTCCATGCCGAGGAGAAAGACCCTCTGGTGCAACTGGCGGTGTTGAAAGCGCAGTTCGAATTGATTCACCCATTCCGTGACGGCAATGGCAGGATTGGGCGTATACTTGTTCCGCTCATCTTGTATGGCAAAGAATTGCTCTCAAGCCCAATGTTTTATATAAGTGGATATCTTGATCGGAACCATGAAATATACTACAATCGACTCAACGCCATATCTAGGAAGGGTGATTGGAATGGCTGGATATCTTTCTTCTTGCAAGCTATTTTGGAACAGGCGGAGGAAAACAACCGCAAGGCCAGAGCGATTATAGACCTCTATAACCAGATGAAGCAGGAAATCCCTGAGGTGACGCATTCGCAGTACTCGCTGCAAATTTTGGATACCATATTCGACAGACCTATTTTCAACAGCAACTATTTCATATCACGTTCCTGTTTACGGCGAAGCACTGCACAGCGTGCTCTAAAGTCGCTAATAGACAACGGCGTACTTCTTACAATACGCAGGCAGTCGGGGCGTTCTCCTGCGTGGTTATGTTTTAGGCAACTACTAAAAATAGCAGAGGATATTTAGTTTGTGCCTCACTATTGAGACACAAACTATTTTGTGACCCACAAAAGACTGCGTAATGAGACACAAATGTTCTAGTGTCTCATTTGTGAGACGCAATTTTTCTTTTGTTTCACAAAACCCAGTTTCATGCAACACTAGGCAAAAATATCGGATGGTTTAATGAGCGAAAACCTTACATACGACCAGGCGCTCGACTACATGAACGGGCTCCTGAAATTTGGAATAAAGTTCGGCCTGGACAGAATCAGAACCCTTTCGGAAGCCTTAGGCAGTCCTCACAAACAGCTCAGGGTTATACATGTCGCCGGGACAAACGGCAAAGGCTCTACCGCCGCGTTCATTCAGGCGATCCTCAGCGAGGCGGGATATCGGACGGCGCTCTATATGTCCCCTTATGTCCGGGATATGCGCGAAAGAATACAGATTGACGGGCGAATGATCGGCAGAGAAGAGTTTGCCGAGATCATCAGCGAGATCAAGCCGGTCGCCGATAAGTTCAGTGAAACTGATCTGGGACCCGTGACAGAGTTTGAGGTCAAAACAATGGCCGCATATCTCTATTTCGCACGGCAGCGAGTCGATTTTGCCGTGCTGGAAGTGGGTATGGGCGGCAGGTTCGACGCCACCAACATAGTAGAGCCTTACGTGGCGGTTATCACGAACGTCAGTCTGGATCATATGGAACGCCTGGGCAATACGGTAGGCAAAATTGCGTTTGAGAAAGCTGGGATTATCAAGACCGGCAGCCTGCTTGTGACTGCGGTTGATGACGAAGAGGCTTGGCGGGTGATACTGGACCGTGCAAGGCAGGAAGGCGCTGAGGTCTGGAGAGTAATAAGTTCGCATGCCAGAAAATCGGGTTCTCCATCCGCTGATGTCCAGTTCAAATATACGAGCAAAGATGACAATTTTTCGATTCGCGGCCCGCAGATGCAGATGATCGGTCTGAAACCCGGACTGATAGGCCAGTTTCAGCATATCAATGCGGCTACGGCGATTGCTACCGTGCTTGCCCTGGAAAAGTACGAAGTCCGAATACCGCAGCAGGCTATTCGCGCGGGAATATCTTATGCTTATATCCCCGGGCGGCTGGAAGTGATGCGAGACAACCCCAAGCTGATAGTGGATGGCGCGCATAACCCCGCTGCAGCCAGGAGTCTGGCCAGAGCCGTACGCGAAAACTTCAAATACGAAAAACTTATACTCGTTATTGGGATGCTGAGCACTCACCCATGCGAAGGCGTGCTTGCGAGGCTTGCGCCCATGGCGTCGGATGTAATCGCTACGCAGTCCAAGTGGAAAAAGGCTCTGCCCGCTGAGAAACTTGCGGTCGAAGCCAGAAAGCACTGTGATAACGTCGAGATTGCCGGAAATGTGCCGGATGCTGTGAGCCGGGCGCTTGAGATTGCAGACAAGAATGATCTGATATTGGTGACGGGGTCATTTTACACAATAGGCGAAGTGAAGATTTAGGGAAGTGCGCACCGATCACGGAAGCATGGGCTCTCCACTCTCAGCTATATAAAAAAGGACGTGTGGTTATGGTGAAAGACACATTGCAGCTCCGGCAGGAGATCATAAAAGCCTGCCTGTATCTATCCGATATTGGACATTTCATAGGCACATGGGGCAATATCTCAGTGAGAGTGGATGAAGGCTTTCTTATTACTCCCTCGGCTGTGGACTATGCTGCGATGAGCCCTGAAGACTTCGTTGTCGTCTCTATGGAGGGCAAGAAAGTCAGCGGCCAAAGAGTCCCTTCGTCTGAGACAGAGCTTCACAGGCGGCTGCTGGCCATGAGACCGGATCTGGATGCATTTGTGCATACACATGCCCCTTATGCGACGTGTATGGCGTGTGCGCATAAATCGCTTCCGGTGATTGTTGAAGATATGGCTCAGATAATAGGCGGTGAGGTGCGATGTACAGGATACGCCTCAGGCGGCAGGAGCAAAGACCTCTCGGAAGAGGCTTGTGCAGCGATTGGAGATGACTCAGCGGCGGTTCTGCTGGCCAATCATGGAGCGGTTGCAGGCGGGCGCACACTTAGTGAGGCTGTTGCAGCCTGCCGTGTGCTGGAGAAAGCGGCCTTTATCTATATCAACGCTGCCGCGATTGGAGGAGCGCACACGATACCTGACGAGTGTATAAGCGAAGAGCGCAACAGGCTGCTTTACCGATACGGTGTAGAGGATGTTACTAATCAATAAAAAAACAGGGAGAGCCGAGACGCTCTCCCTGTTTTTGTTATATTGTTATGCCCCTTAAAGGGCTGCCGCAGGCTCTCTTATCTCAAACTTGTAGCCAACGCCCCAGATAGTTGTAATCCTGCACGGGCTGCCGTTGATCTCGATTTTTCTGCGGAGCCTCTTGATGTGCTGATCTACTGTTCTCTCGTCTCCATAGAACTCCTGGTATGCCCACACCTGCTCCAGGAGCTGCTCGCGGGTAAACACGCGGTTTCGATTCGAGGCAAGGTACCATAGAAGGTCGAACTCTTTCGGGGTCAGATCAATGCGCTGTTCACCTACTATGACTTCTCTTGAAATCCTGCTTACGGAGAGGCCTGGCATATTAAGAACTTGCTGCTCATCCGGGCTGGGCACATAGGCGGCTCTTCGCAGAACTGCTTTTACGCGAGCCAGCAGTTCTCTCGGTGAGAACGGCTTGGTTACATAATCATCCGCGCCTATTTCCAGTCCAAGGACCCGGTCGACCTCGTCCACTCTTGCGCTGAGCATAATGAGAGGAACATTGCTTGTCTTTCGGATTTCCTTGCAGACGTCAAGCCCATCGATTCCAGGAAGCATAAGGTCAAGAATCACGAGATCCGGTTTTTGGGTTCGGACCATGTCCACACCCTCGTTGCCCTCGCCGGTGCAAATGACCTCATAACCCGCTTTTTCGAAATAAAGGGTGATAAGCTCACAAACGTTCTCCTCGTCGTCTATCACCAGCACCCGGGGCTTACCTGCTCCGGTCTCATCCTTCTTGAGCACGTTTTCCATATCCTATACTTACCTCGTTTATGTATTTGCCTTCCGGCAGTAACTCATCTGGGCTTAGTATAATCGCTTCTACCCGTCATGTCAATAGTAAAACAAAAAACAAGCAAAAAAAGTTATTCTCATCACACAATAGCGCCGACTATGGCATCAAAAACACGGCGGCGCAGTTTTCTGAACTCCAATCCATCGTCACCAAGGCAGACTCTATTGGTCAGCAAGATCACAAACAGCTCATAAGCAGGGTCGATTACTATTCCCGTACCCGTGAACCCGGAGTGACCAATGGCAAAATTAGACACAAAGTCCCCGGCAGGGAGCATGTTATTGCCTTTCATGAACCAGCCTATGCTCTGACTGCCGATGCTGTCGGGCAAAGCATTTTGGAACATAAGCTTAAGAACAGCATTATTTAGTGGTATATTTTCGCACGATTGCTCCTGAATTGTGATGCGCCTGCAAAATGCTGCCAGGTCTTGGATATTCGAAAAAAGCCCTGCGTTTCCGGCAGCGCCGCCCAGTGCGAAGGCGTTATCGTCGTGGACCTCACCGTTGAGCATTCGATCTCTTGTCTGCGAATGGTCTGTTGCGGCAAATGCATATTTATGCGGACCTCTGATCATGGCTGGGCTGAACAATGTATTGGGCATGTCCATAGGCTCGAAGAGATGCCTGCGCGCAAACCGGTCAAGACTCTCACCACTCGCCTTTTCTATAACAAGGCCGAGCAGGATGTATCCCAGGCAGCTATATGCATAGACCGTCCCCGGCTCATACTCGGGTTCGATTGTAAACAGTTCATCGATAGCCTGCTCACGTGTATGGCCGTCCGAATATAGAGCGCGCCACGGCGGCAGACCCGACGAATGAGTGAGCAGATGGCGCAGTGTTACGTTTTCAAGATGGGGCAAGTTTCTTTCGGGGAAGAACTCTGTGACGCTTTGGTCGAGGCTGATCGAGCCTTTCTGAGACAGCAGCAGCACAGCCGGAGCAGTTGCTATTGGCTTTGTAAGAGATGCCAGGTCGAAAAGTGTATTCTCGTCAACTCTCTTCTCTCGCATAAAGCTCGTGTGGCCTTCGCATACCTGCATAACCACAACATTTTTTTGCGACACCAGCATAGCTCCGCCGGGATATAACTGCCTATTGATCCCTTCTTCAAAAAGCTGTTGTGCCGCTGCCAGTTTCTCACGGTCGAACGCCATCTCTGTCATAATGCCAAACCCCAGCTATGTTTTCTTTTCTCCATCAGTTATAGAATACAACGCTGCGCTCGCAAATGCATCATGGTCGCGTATGAAATCGACAGTATCGTTTTGTGTTTTCAAATGGAGGGTACAAGCGTATTAAGATACTTTAAGGAGCGGATTGCCATGGCAAACAAAAAGGCCAAGCAGAAGAAACCCAAACAAAACAAAGTGTCCGGACAAAAGGGCGGATCATTCGAGGAATTCGGATCGCCCCAGCCTGCAAAAAAGAAAAAGAACAAAACCCAATAGTCGCAATATTTGAATCGGCAGTACGAAGTCTCTGCTGAGCAAAGCACGTTTTGCCGGGTGGGGGCTTCGTGCTCTATTCTCTGTATCTGTTCGTAATAGGCAGTCTTCTGTCCCTCCCGAATGCCTTGGGTGTGATCTTGATTCCCGGCGCGGCCTGGCGGCGTTTGTATTCGTTTCTGTCGATCATCTTTACCACACGCCGAACGGTGTCTTCGTCAAAGCCGAGGGCTACTATCTCTTTGATGCTGCGGTCTTCCTGCACATATGCTGAAATTATCGGGTCCAGGATTTCGTACGGCGGCAGTGTATCCTGGTCTTTCTGATCGGGTTTGAGCTCGGCTGACGGCGGGCGGGTAATAATCGTCTCGGGGATCACCGGCGAGACTGAGTTTCTATATTCGGCGAGCTTATAAACGAGTGTCTTCGGCACGTCTTTGATAACTGCGAACCCGCCGGCCATATCGCCGTAGAGAGTGGAGTAACCGCAAGCCATCTCGCTCTTATTTCCGGTCGTGAGCACCAGCAGGCCGAACTTGTTGGACAGTGCCATCAGCAAATTGCCTCGAATACGCGCCTGGAGGTTCTCTTCGGCTGTTCCCGGCTCGGTGCCCTCAAACACATTCGCGAGCGCATCTTTGTATGAGCCCATAATCTCGGAGATAGCGATCCAGTCGTATTTGATCTCCAGGTTCTTTGAGATAATCTCGGCGTCGGACTGTGTCTCGTTCGATGAATACATGGAGGGCATTATCAGTGTCCTGACCCTGTCTTTGCCGAGAGCATCCACGGCGATACAGGCCGTCAGGGCCGAGTCTATACCTCCGCTCATGCCCAGCACCACATTTTCAAAGCCGTTCTTGTTTACATAGTCTCGAGTGCCGACAACCAGCGCCTTATAAACTTCTTCGACTTTACCGGGGGGGCATGCAGACTCGGACACACCGCCGTTGCGCTCGACCTTTTGCGCGCTTTCCAGCACGACCTCCGGCACGCATACCTCTGATGATCCTTTGAGCTTTGCCTTGCGCCTGCGCGGGTCGACCAGCCTCTGATGCTCTACCAGTGAGAGGTCCAGATCGACTATAGCGAGCTGCTCCTCAAAGGCCTTACACCTGAACACCACGTCGCCGGTCGGCCCGACTACCAGCGAGTGGCCGTCAAAGACCAGTTCGTCCTGTCCGCCGACCGCATTCAGATATACAAATGCGCAGGTGTTGTCGCTGGCGCGGGTGCACAACATCCTCTCGCGGGAACGCCACTTGCCGTGATGGAACGGCGAGGAGTTGATGTCGATAATGAGCTGCGCTCCGCCGACCAGAGCCTCTATGGTGTGAGGACCTCCGGCATACCATGCGTCCTCGCAGATTTCCACACCGAAGGTCACCTGGTTCAGAGTATAGACCTGTGCCTTTGTGCCCGACTGAAAATAACGGTCCTCGTCAAAGACGCCATAGTTGGGCAAAAAGAATTTGTGCTGGATGCCGACTATCTCGGCGTTATGGATAACTGCGGCGGCGTTGTAGATATCTTTAGCCACATCCACAAACCCGACAATCGCGGTTATATCCTTTGCAGCAGCGGCAATCTCTTTGACGGCAGCGGCGTTGTCTTCCACGAAGCCCTGCTTCAAGAGCAAATCCTCGGGCGGATAACCTGTCACAGCCAGTTCCGGAAAGACAACCAGATCAGCGCCGCGCTCCCTTGCCTGAGCGATATTGTCTATGATTTTGCGCGTATTGCCTTCAATATCTCCCACTGTCTGGTTTATCTGAGCAAGAGCAATACGCAGGCTGTGCGAAAGGCCATCTTTCACTTCATTTCTCCTATAATTCAGCGCAAGTTCTCAAGTCAGGGCGCAATTACGCCGATATATCTCATAGGGCTGACAGCCCAAGTCCTGACAAGGATGGTGTAGCAAAGTGCCACAACTAAAGACAAAAGTCCCGACCACTCGACAAGTCAAATCCGCAGCTTCCGGTTCGTCGTATAAAAAACCGAGCGCTGCGCAGGCTCGTGACCTCATCAACAAGATGATGGAATATGAAGCCGCCGCTACCCAGCGGGGTGTCAATTCCGCGCATGGCAGATTTGAAATGCTTACTGCCTCGGAGCGCCAGTTCTACAGAGCCGAACTTATTGCCGATTACATCAGGCTCAGCGCCGGCAATATGGGCAACACTAAGGGCTATTACGATGCCGCGTTTGGCGTCTTTTGCTCAAAAATCTGCGAGATGAGCATACCTTCGCACGAACTAATCGGCACATATCTTGCCTCTGTCGACATTGTAAACAAGGAAAAAGACCTTGCCGACGTGCCCAGCTTGGCCGATGCCGTCCGCCGGACGATGCTAGACGTGCTTACCGGCTGTGTGGCCAAGCTCAAAGAGCAGGCCGATATCGATATGGCAGCAATGAAAACCGCCAACTGAGCCTTATAGCGCCGGTTCGAGCACAACTATCTGTTGCGAACTGGGCAGGCTGCCTGCCGTCACTTCCAGGACGGAGCCTGCAGGCTTAAGCACGTTCGGCTTGCCGTCTATAAACTCATCTACTCCTGTTATGTTGAACGAGCACTTCGCCGTGCGATAGTGCATCGGTATTATAATCTTTGCCTCGACCTGATTCGCAACCTTCGCGGCCTGCGAAGCATCGATAGTGAAGAACCCGCCGGCCGGGATCAGCGCTACGTCTACAGCTCCGATCTCAGCCGCCTGATCCGACGTCAGAATGTGTCCCAAGTCCCCCATATGCGCGAGCCTGAGTCCGTCCGCGCTCATAACAAACACTGTATTTTTGCCGCGCCTGGTGCCTTTGACGTCATCGTGATATGTTCCGACTCCAAAGAAATCCACCTCCTCGGCGCCAAATTTGCCGCTGCCGCGGATTATCACAGGGCTGCCTTTTACCAGATGCGCGGCGTTGTGGTCTTTATGGTCATGACTGATTGTAACTATATCCACCGGCTCGTTAAAGATATCATAAGCCAATGTCCCCGGATATGCGCCTGGATCATAAGGATCGGTGAGAACCCGCGTGCCGGCAGCAGTCGTTATCAGAAATGATGAATGTCCCAGAAATCGGATTTTCATATTTTTGGCGTCATCCTCTCTGCCGGCAGCATTATAAATCGAAGCCGGGTTGCTGTCAACGAGAATTCATAGCTGAACTATGTCATATAAGAGGTTGATCTTGAAGGCGCGCAGGCAGTTTAGTGATGGCATCCGCAAGAGCCGCAATGACCCGAGGCGCATCCCGCGCAACTGTCGGAATGCGCAGAAGAACCGCCGACATGTGACGCAAACATAGACATGAGCCGCTTAATGTCGGCGGAGCCGCAGGCCGGGCACCTGACCTCATTTACACGGCTCAGGCTGGTCAATATTTCAAAGCTTTCGCCGCAGTGTTTGCATCTAAACTCGTATATCGGCACTTAGGAACTCTCCTCCGGCGTTTCGGGACGGTTGTGATTGGAAGCCTCGCCATTATTGCCTCTTGAAGGGTGATTCCTGTGATTCTTATTCTTGCGTCGCGAGTTATCATGGCCGTTGCCGCCATTGTTGTTGCCGTTGTGTTCATCGGGCGCGTGCTTATTCTCATTATGGCCCGCATCTCGATGCGGCACGCGGAACGTCACTCCGCCGGATTTTGGCGCAGATGAAGTCGCATCATCCAAAAGATCGGCTGCCTCAGTGTTCTGCTCGGTCTCATCCTCGATCTCCTCGTCCAGGTCGTCTTCTATATCGGCAGCGGATTCGACCGAGTCGTCAGCGAGCAGGCACTGGCAGTTTTTTTCGGTCATGTTGCATGCCACGCCATGACGTCTGCACAATCCTTCGAGTTTAAGCTGGCTGGCGTGGATGTGGAGTTGGACTTCCTGCTCGGTCTCGACTGTGATCATGTTGTTTATCACGTTTACATCGATCACCTTCGCCCTGCCGTCGTCCAGTTGCAGGATTGCGCCCACGGCGGGCAGCCGTTTCTGAGCGTATTTATAATGCTCGTGCTCATATCGCAGACAGCACATCAGCTTTCCGCAGACGCCCGAGAACTTGGTGGGGTTGAGAAACAGGCTCTGGTCCTTAGCCATTTTCATGGAGATAGGTTCAAAGTTGCTCAGAAAAGTAGCACAGCACAGTGACCGCCCGCAGCCTCCGTAGCCTCCGATCAGTTTGGCCTCATCACGAACGCCGATCTGATGGAGTTGGACTTTGGTCTTAAGCGCGCCCGCCACATCCTTGACCAGTTCGCGAAAGTCGATCCTGCCGTCTGCAGAGAAGGAGAACGTAACCTGTGAGCCGTCAAAAGCGCACTCGGCTTCAAGGAGCTTCATCGGAAGACCATGCTCAGCGATCTTGCGCTCACAGACTTCAAAAGCGTGCTTTTCTTTTTCTCGGTTTGATGCTTCGCGCTGCAAGTCATCGCCAGTGGCGACGCGCACGACAGCTTTGAGTGGGGCTACTAGTTCCTCTTCGGATACCTCGCGCGGTTCAAGAACGACTTCGCCGAACTCTACTCCGCGTGCGGTCTCGGCTATAACAAAATCACCCTCGTTGAGCGCAAGCTCACCCGGGTCGAAATAGTAGACTTTGCCCACCCTTCTAAAAGAGACACCCACAACAAGTGGCATATATAAATCCTCTTACTTTAAGAAGGGAAGATGAGGTGCAAAATATTGCATTCATCTTTTCGATTATAAGTCAATTCTAACATAACGCTGCCGGAGGCGGCAAATGCTATCCAAGCCACTGCCTCAGAAACAGCACCACATAATAGTACATTGCCGGTCCGGCAAAGAGCATGCTGTCGAAACGGTCGAGAATGCCGCCGTGTCCGGGCATTACATTGCCGAAGTCTTTAATTCCTATCTCACGTTTGATGCCCGATTCCGATAGGTCGCCGAGTTGGCTGAGCACACCAAAGATCATGCCAAGCGCCAGCCCGTGATACCATGGCAAATGAATGATCATTCCAACGCCTACCGACAAAACCACCGCTCCCACAAATCCGCCTATTGAGCCTTCGACAGTCTTGTTGGGGCTTAAGGTCGGCGCGATTTTTGTCTTGCCGAGAAATTTACCTACAAAGTATGCACTTGTGTCGGACGCCCAGGTTGCCAGGAATGTGAACATAACCAGCCATGCCCCTGCTTCCTTGGTATACCCTCCGACCGTGATCGTCCCCTCGATCCCCCTGAGCACGACCAGGTGCATTATCAGCCAGCCTACATATATAGCGCCGAAAACGGTTGCGCCCACATTGGCAAGAGGCGCGTGCTTGTGACGGATTATCTCCACACAGAATGAAAGGATCAGTAAAAGAGTGAGGACTGCGGGGAAGATTGAGCCGATTGTGCTTGGGCCATAGGTGCGCGCCGAGACGACAAAAAGCGCCACAGCCGCAAGCCCCGCCCATTCCACTGGCTGCGTCCCAAGTTTGCGAACGCCGCTGTAGAACTCATGCGCACCGAGGATTGAGACCAGGCCAATCGCGACTGCAAACGGCAGGCCCTTCGGGTAGAATATTAAGATAACGGCGAATGGAATACAAACTAACGCCGAAATAATTCTTTTCAGCACGACTTGTCTTGCACTCCTTTTAATAGCCGAGAGCGGAGAATAGGGGGCTAAGAGCCCGGAACTATTGTCGCACGGTTTTCTAGGGCATTATAGCATTCGGACGATTCTATCGCAACAACGTTTGACAGGTCTTCTTAGTTGTGCTATTATCACTCTCCGTGCCCTATAAAGCCTCACAGGACATATTTTGAGTGTAAATCCCCGGCCGTTTGGCAACAAACCCTGCAGGGAATCATATTGCAAGAAAGACAAAAGGTAAGACAATAGATGTCCAAATCATTGATCATAGTCGAGTCTCCGGCCAAGACCAAGACTCTTAAAAATTTTCTTGGTCCGGACTATACAATCGAAGCGAGTATGGGCCACGTTCGCGATCTGCCCAAAAGTAAGCTCGGCGTGGATGTAGAGAACAAATTCGAGCCTCAATACGTTTCGATTCCCGAGAGGCGAGACGTGCTCAAAAAAATTAAAGCAGCCGCCAGCAAAGCCGACATCGTATATCTCGCTTCGGACCCTGATCGCGAAGGGGAAGCGATTGCCTGGCATCTGCAGGAGTCCTTGAAGCTCAAAGACGCCAAGAGAATCCAGTTCAATGAGATCACCAAGACCGCCGTTACGGAAGCTCTGCAAAGTGCGCATGAGATAAATATCGACCTGGTAAATGCGCAGCAGGCTCGCCGCGTGCTGGACCGTCTGGTTGGCTACAAGCTCAGCCCTCTACTCTGGCGCAAAATTAAGCGAAACCTGAGCGCGGGTAGGGTGCAGTCGGTAGCCGTGCGGCTTATATGTGATCGCGAGCGAGAAATACTTGCTTTCGTGCCGGTGGAGTACTGGTCCATTACAGCCTCGCTTACTCCCAAAGAAAAAGAGCATCTTTTCAACGCGAAACTGGCGCTCAAAGACGGCGAGAAGCTGGAAATTCACAACCAGCGGGAAGCCGACGATCTGCTCAAGGCTCTTGAAGGCGCTGATTATGTAGTAAAAGGCATTAAAAAGAGCGAGCGCAAGCGCAACCCCGCGCCTCCCTTTATCACCAGCACACTGCAGCAGGAGGCTTCTCGTAAACTCGGCTATGGCGCCCGGCGCACAATGATGATCGCTCAGCAGCTCTATGAGGGTATCGAGCTGGGCGAGCATGGAGCCGTAGGGCTTATCACCTACATGAGAACGGACTCCACACGAGTAGCCAAAGAAGCGCAGGAAGAGGCGCGCGATTATATAGCCAAGACATACGGCCAGACGTATATGCCCGAAAAACCCAGGCAGGTCTCTCGAAAAGGCGCGCAGGATGCGCACGAAGCGATCCGCCCTACTTCAGTAATGCGCCACCCTGACGAGATCAGACACTTCTTAAATAACGACCAATACAAGCTCTACCGGCTGATCTGGCAGCGCTTCATGGCCAGCCAGATGTCTCCGGCTGTGTTCGATGTGGTATCCGTGGATATAGAGGCTGCTGGAATGACTTTCCGCGCGACAGGCTCTACAATCAAGTTCCAGGGGTTCATGAAGGTATATACCGAGGGCAAGGACGATGACAAGGTCGTCGCCGACGAGGAGCAGCCACCTCTGCCGCCTATGGTGGAGGGTCAGATACTCGACCTGCGCGAACTGCTGCCGGAGCAGCATTTTACCGAGCCGCCGCCTCGCTATACCGAAGCCACCCTAGTGAAAACTCTCGAAGAGAAGGGCATCGGCAGGCCGAGCACCTACGCAAGCATCATATCT
The DNA here is from genome assembly GCA_039679645.1 of Armatimonadota bacterium. NCBI lineage: Bacteria > Bacillati > Armatimonadota > Armatimonadota bacterium. The sequence continues at coordinate 42,155 of JBDKUO010000033.1, read as the reverse complement.
ACAATTCAAGACCGCAAATATGTCGAGCTGAAGGAGAAGAAGTTTTTCCCGACAGAGCTGGGCTTCATCGTAACCGATCAGCTCGTGAAGCATTTTCCCGCGATCATGGACGTGGAGTTCACCGCCGGTGTCGAGACCAAACTCGATAATGTCGAGGAAGGCCGGCTTGACTGGGTGCAGCTCTTGAGTGAGTTCTACGGTCCGTTTGAGAAGGACCTGGAAGAGGCTCAAGAAAATATGGAGCGGGTTAAGATTCAGCCTAAAGAAAGCGATCAGGTCTGCCCCAACTGCGGTAAGAAGATGCTGATCCGCGAGGGCCGGTTTGGCGAGTTCCTGGGATGCGCGGGCTATCCCGAATGCAAGACCACCGCGCCGCTTACAAAGCCTGTGGACGTTAAGTGCCCGGCCTGCGGCGAGGGCGAAATTTTAGAGAAGAAGTCTAAAAAGGGCAAGATTTTCTACGGCTGCAATCGTTATCCGGAGTGCTCATGGGTCTCCTGGGACAAACCTACCAACAAGAAATGTCCCCAGTGCGGCAGTCTTTTGGGCGAGCGGCGGTATAGAGGCCGATTGACAGGCTATCGCTGCACAAACCAGGAGTGCGACTATCAAAAGGCGCGCGGCAAAGAAGGCGCTTCAGAAGAAGAGACCAAGGACGGCGAAGGCCAAACGACGGACTAACCCATAATCACCAGTTCTTCTAGTGTTTTACGCTGCTTTTCTCTGGGCGCATCTGCCGGATATCCCAGCGGGGTGAATATGACCGGAACCAGATTATCGGGTATATTCAAGACCTCGCGAGCGGCGTCAGGGTCGAATGCTGCTATCGGGCATGTGCCCAGACCAAGGTCTGTGGCGGCGAGTATCAGATGGTCCATGGCGATTGCAAGATCGATATCGGCATGGTTCTTGTTGTCATATTTGCGGACCCATGCTTGCGATGGAACTGTGCATCCGCAGATAATTAACGGCGCATGAACGAACCAGTCGGCTTTATATATTCTTCGAAGCTCGTTTTCTCTGCCACGCGTTTTGACCACAATCAGCTTGAACGGCTGGATATTGCATGCCGATGGAGCCAGCCGCGCCGCATCAAGCACCTTTTGCAGCTTATCGTCTTCGACAGGCTCAGGCCTATACATGCGCACGCTGTATCGCTTTACAATAAGCTCGCTAAACTCCATAATCCGCCTCCCGCCAAATACACATCAAATACTAAATCTCAAATACTAAATACTGAATTTCACAGTTGTTCTTGGTGCCGGAGGTTGTCTCTGACTTCCTGCGCTTCGGCGCTGTCGGGCGCTATTGCAAGGATTTTGTTCCAGACTTCTTCGGCTTTGGAATGTTCTTCGTGTTCGTTATACATATACCCAAGCGAAAGCAGTGCAGTCAGATCGTTTGGGGCCAGTTCCAGAGTCTTTGAGTATTCGGCAAAAGCAGTATCGTCTTCGTCCTTTTCATCGTAAGCTACTGCCAGGTTGCAGTGATATGAGGCGTTGCCCGGCTCCAGTTCGACTGCCGTTTTGAACTCACGCACTGCCTGCTCCAACTCGCCGTCTTCAAAGAACTTGAGACCGCGTTTGTTGTAATCTTCTGCAACCATTTGTGAGGCTGCCGGTTCGGGTTCCGGCGCAGGTGGTGGTGTGGGTTTTGCCGTTTGTGATTCCGAATCGCGAAGCTCCTGAAGCCTGCGCTGAGCATTCATTGCTGATCGGGGGTCGAGCCTGTCCGAACCGAGAAGCCTGCCGCAGTTTGCGCAGTGTGTCCATCCCGGTCGTATTGCAACTCCGCATGCCACGCACACTTGCTCCAGCATCGAGCCACAGTCGGCGCAATACCTCATCCATCCAAGTATTCGCGCGCCGCATTTTGGGCAGGTCGGGTTGAACGCGATAAGCTTGCGTCCGCAGTGGGAGCAATACTGTGCGCCTGCAGGGGATGAGGCCGAGCACTCGGCGCATATCTGCCTCAACTGCTCCCCACATGAGCCACAAAAGATGGAATATTCCTCAACTGCCGCTCCACACTTGGGGCATTTGTTGCCTGCTGCGCCGGTGAGAGTCGCTGCCGCAGTGGATGACGGTGTTTGCGCGGAGGATGCAGTCTTGTTGATATAATCGGCTGCAGTCTGAAAGATGGCGAGGTCGTAAGACGGAAAATAGACTCGCGCTTCTTCGGGGTCGGCGACCGGTTTGCGCAGCGCCAGTTCAATATATCCGCCTGTTCCCGATGATGCGACATCCACACTGGCGATATCGGGTATCAGATAGCTGAAGACCTTGCATTGGGCATTAAGACCCGTGTCGCAGTCCCTTATAACGAATACGCGCTTATCGGATGCTGCAAGCGCCTCTCCAAAACTTCCCGGCAATGATATGATGATATTCTCACCAGGGACCAACTGCGCGTTTAGCGCATCTTCCAGACCCATTGACAGGCTTTTTTTCAGGTCAGCGTCATTATCCATCCAATCACCTCGAAGTATTGAGTCAAAAAGTCATAATGTCAAAAAGTCAAAAAGTAACGGACAGCCTGCCTCAACTTTTTGACTTTCTAACTTTTTGACTTTCAACCATTACTAATTTGCCGCGGGCGCTTCTTCTCCGATGTTCTTCGGTCGCATTCCGGGCTGGTCACTTTTGGTCCCGCTATTGCCGTCGTTTTCCATCATCTCTTCGACAAACTGCGGCGGGCAAAGCGGCATCTCAAAGATGAACTGCGAGCCTACTCCGACTTCGCTTTCGACCCATATCTTGCCGCCGTGCGCCTCGACGAAGTGCTTGACCAGATAGAGGCCGATTCCAGTGCCGCCGACTTTGCGTGTGTCGCGGTTATCGACTCGGTGGAACCGGTCAAATACCTTGGGCAGGTGTTCCTTGGGAATGCCCATACCCTGGTCCTCAATGGACATACGGATCTTGCCGTCGAGTTTCCTGCCTTTAACGGTGACCGTGCCGCCGTTGGGCGAGTATTTGATAGCGTTATTGGTGAGGTTTGTAAGGATCTGGACGAACTTGTCCTGGTCAGCCACAATGGTCGGCATATCGTCGTCGAGATCCATCTCGATCTGATGCTTAGTGGTGTATGACCTTTGGACCGCGACTACTCTTTCGACCGCATCCGTAACGTTGACCGGCTCGGGGTTGAGGTCCAGAGCGCGTCCTGCTTCAATCCTGGAGACGTTGAGCAGGTCGCTGATAAGTCTTGTCAGACGGTCGCATTCCTGGTCGATAATTGTGTAGAATTCGTGGACCGTATCCTTATCATAGAATCCTTCAGTGTCCTGAAGCAGAGTGGATATGAAACCTTTGATGGAGGTGAGCGGTGTGCGCAGCTCGTGAGAGACTGTTGAGACAAATGCCGTCTTCATCCTCTCGATAGCGCGAATGTCGGTTATATCGTTAAAGATGGCGACTATCCCGATGTTAGACTGGTCCTCACTTTTTACGATGGCTGTCTGGACTTGATAAAAGCGTTCAGCTCCCTCTTCTTCGGAGTTGAAATCAGGAAGTGATATTTCCTCCTGTACCTCGCTGGTTTCTTCAAAGGCTTTGGTTATTACGTCTCGAATGATTTCGTTTTCAATTGCGGTCTTGTAATCGCCTGCGAGTTTTGTATCATCGTCAAGCCCCAGCATTTCTCGCGCCGATGGATTCACCTGCATCAGCCTGCCGCTGTTGTGGACCATTATGATACCGGCATATACGCTCTCGATTACGTGTTCGAGCTCTTCTTTCTCTTTGACGACCTCGCGATACATCTGCGCGCTCGCGATGACCGAAGCCGCGTTGCGCGAGAGCCTGTCGAGGAGGTTTACGTCTTCCTGGATGAAAACGTTGCCGTAGCGCTTGTTGAAGACCCACATGGTGCCGATAATCTTGCGTTCCAGGATCTTGTTGGTGTCTTCGTCGCGCTTTTCGATTACCAGGGGCACACAAACGCCGTTAGTTATTCCAAGCAGAGCTACGCTCTCTTTAACCGTGCGCGGATCGTTGATAGCATCATAGAGGATTATCGGTTTCTGCCCTCTGAACACCTCGCCTGAGACTCCATCCGTTGCGGAGACTTTGAAGAGTTTGATCTGTTCGTCGGAGATGCCGACACCGGGCTTTGCTGCCTGAAGCTCACCTGAATCCTTGTCAAAAAGCATGAAGACGCACTTTTCGGCCTGAAGGATCATGCTGATCCTGGTCACCAGGCGTTTAAGTGTCTCTTCAAGTTCTGTAAGGGGTGTCGGGCCGGATGCGCCCGCTTCATTTTCCTTAAGGCGTTCTTCAAGACGCTTGTTGGCCTGTTCAAGTGCGCCAATGGCTACATCTTTTTCCTTTAGCTGCCTTTCAAGCTCTTCTATTTGCGCTTGGTGGGATTTTGCATCGGCGTTCAAATCTATTACCTCGCTTTAGGGGCCTTCAAAGAAAATGGCGCGACATGCGCCGCTCCGCTGCGCTGAAAACAAGCCCATCGAACTTAACGCGATTATAACACAGCGCTACATTCGGGTCAAACTCATGCAGCTTTCTTTAGCTGAGGTCTATTTTCGCCAGTCAGTTGTCCCAGGGTAAGGCCCATGTTTTTCAATGCTTTTTCGAGCATGTCCTCGGCAGTGAATGCGTCCGCCGGATATTTTGCTATTCCCACGTTAGCAGAGCCGATCACTTTGGAGCCTTTTCGACCGGATTCCATTCCGGTAGATCCGACGATCCCGGAGATTCTGTCCGCCACATGCTGCGCGTGGGTAGCCGTGTGCGGAAGCAGGAATGCGAACGAGGTCTCACCAAAGCGGGCTACAAGATCCATCTTGCGCACTTGTTCACGCATAGCCTGCCCCAAGTTGTACAGGTAGTCATCCATCCGGACCATGCGCACACACCGGTCCAGATCATCAGGCAACTGAACATCCAGCAGCAGGATGGAGAGCTTATGGTTGTCGCGATAAGCCCGGCTGATCTCCTCGTTGAGTCTCTCCAGGAAATATTGGCGATTGTAGAGTCCTGTGGTGGAGTCGATCACGCTCATCGAATCGGCTGTATTTTCACCTGGTTTACGCTTGGATATATGCGTGCGCTGCATTTGCGCGTCTCGGATCTCGTCGGTCGCAAGGATCTTGCGAAGCTTCTTTGTGCCGTTGCGCAGAATGTGCGAGACGTAGTTGCAGCTTATGTCCAGCTTTTTCGCTATTTCGGTCTGATTAAGTCCCTTATAGAAATGATCAGCAATCACTTGCTGCTCGATATCCTTGAGCCGATCGAGTGCGGACTCCAAAACGATCTTATCTTCCAGCGGAAGTTGGAACGTGACCAGCTTCTGGTCCGAGACCTTCTCTTCCTCTTTAGGGCCTGAGCCTTCGTCTTTTTCACCGTCGAGCGAGGTCACCTTAAACACCTCACGCGTGGTCAGCATCTCGCGCACCGTGCTTTCCGGCATCTGCATCATCTCGGCAATCTCTTTTTCATTGGGCTGCCGATTGTGCTGCTGGTTCAACGATTCGATCACGCGAGTCATCTTCTGATTGAGTTCCTGCAGCCATGCGGGTTCTTTGATTATTTTACCCTTATCGCGCAGGTAGTGTTTGATCTGACCGACGATGAAGTGAGTCGCATATGTAGAGAATTTGACGCCCTTATCGCCGTCATATTTATCAACGGATGTGATCAGCCCAACATATCCTTCCTGGACCAAGTCTTCCAGAGGCTCGCAAGCGCCCATGAACCTCCGGCCAATGCTTTCGACCAGGTTGGCATATTGAAGGACTATCTCGTCCCTTATTTTAGAATCCGGATTCTGCGCATATTGGGTCAGGCGATCCTGGATTTCATCTTCGCTTAATTTTCGGCTGCTTCCCATCCGCATGTTTTTCCTCACAAGATGATTTTTTAGATTTAGGATTTAGTATTTGATATTTAGTATTTATTACAATTCTCACATCACGTTTCTTAACTTACCGAGCTGATCAGCTTGAATATAGGCGCCATGATAGAGATAGCGATAAAACCGACCAGGCCGCCCATCATAACGATCAGACAAGGCTCGATCATAGAGGTCAGGCCCTTGACGGCATTATCGACCTCCTGATCGTAAAAGTCGGAAACTTTGGCAAGCATCTCTGAGAGTCTGCCGGTCTCTTCTCCGATGTCGATCATATGCGTGACCATTGCCGGGAAAAGTCCGCTTACCGCCAACGGAGTGCTGATCTTCTGTCCTTCCCTGATCGCGTTTCTGGCGCTTTCTATCGTGTGTGCAATTACACGATTGCCCGATGTCTCTCCCACTATCTCCAGTGAACGCATCATCGGAACACCACTGGCAATCAGTGTAGCGAACGTGCGTGAGAAGCGCGAGATTGCCATTTTCTGCACGAGTTCGCCTATAACCGGAAACTTTAGCTTCAGCATGTCGATCTGCCATGCGCCGCTTTCTGTGCCCTTATACCACTTATAGGCAAATCCTCCGCCCACAATCAGGATCGGCGCCAAATACCAGAACTTCACCGCGATATCACTCAGGGCAAAGAGCATCTTGGTTGCAGCAGGCATCTCTACACCCATCGAGTCGAAGATTTCCTTAAACTTCGGCAGGACGAACAAAAAGAGCGCAATAACCATGATCACGGCGAAACTCAAGACCAATATCGGGTAGACCATAGCCGATTTGATCTTGCCGCGTATCTCCTGTTCGCTTTCAAGAAATCCCGAGAGCCTTTCGAGAATCTTGTCAAGAATACCGCCGGTCTCCGCTGCCTTGACCATGTTCACATACAATCGCGAGAACACGTTCGGGTGCTTGCCGAAGGCGTCTGTAAGGCTCAAGCCGCCCTTGACGTCTTTTTTGCACTGTGCGATTACGGGTTTCAGGACCGGGTCCTTGGTCTGACCCTCCAGGATATCCAGACACCTGACGATGGCTATACCTGCGTCGATCATAGTCGCGAACTGGCGGCTGAATATCACCATGTCATTGAGCTTGACTTTTCCTTTCGGAATCGTAGAGCTCGACACAGTCTTTGTGCGCGACTTCTCTTCATTGATCGAAAGTATATGATATCTCTGTTCATGAAGTTTGGAGAGCACTAACTGTTCGCTCTCTGCATCCACTTTTCCCTTGACGGTTTTACCGCTCGGGTCCAGAGCAGAATAGACAAAGGTTGACATATTTGCTTAACCTCCCTGGATCAATCTTTTCAGGTTTTCTCTGTCGATAGCGCGTGAAAGCGCTTCTTCCTGGGATATATAGCCCATCCGATGCATATCGGAGAGCTGTCTATCCATAGTCTGCATACCGAACTGCGCGCCTGTTTCCAGGGCGCTGTAAATCTGATAGGTCTTGCCTTCACGTATCAGGTTTCTGATAGCGCTGGTGGCAACCATAATCTCGATGGCCGCACATCTGCCTCCGCCGGTCCGCGGCAAAAGCTGCTGCGCCACGACAGATTCGATAGTGTTGGAGAGCTGCACCCTTATCTGGTCCTGCTGGTGCGGCGGAAAGACGTCGACAACACGGTCTATGGTCTGTGGCGCGCACCTTGTGTGCAGTGTGCCGAAAACAAGGTGGCCTGTCTCCGCAAGTGTCAGCGCGGCGGAAATGGTCTCAAGGTCGCGCATTTCTCCTATGAGGATCACGTCTGGGTCTTCGCGCAGCACGGCACGCAGTGCGTTACCGAATGCGTCAGTATCCTGACCGAGTTCGCGCTGGTTGACCATCCCTCTCTTGTGCCGGTGGAGATACTCTATCGGGTCCTCCATGGTCATAATATGCACCGGGTTCTCACTGTTGATGGTGTCGATCATGCATGCGATGGTGGTCGATTTGCCGCTTCCGGTCGGGCCTGTAACCAGAATCAACCCGCTGTGCTTCTTGGTCAGTTCCCTCAAGATCGGCGGAAGTCCGAGCTGCTCGAATGTGGGAATCTGATCCGGGATCGATCTCAACGCTGCCCCAACACTTCCTCGCTGCCTGTAGACATTCACACGAAACCTGCCTATGCCCTTCACACCATAGGAAAAGTCGAGTTCCTTTGTGCGCTCAAACTTCTCTACCTGCTCATTTGTAAGGATGTCATATACGATTCGCTGTGTGTCGCTAGGCCCCAATGGCTGATAGTTGGTGCGTACAAGCGAACCGTCCACGCGGAGTATCGGCGGCAGGCCGACTGTCAAGTGAAGGTCCGATGCTCCCCTTTCAGTTACATTGCGCAGCAGATCGTCGATGTGCATTTCCTCTATAGGAATAAGTGTCGATTCGTTCGGCTGCCCAATAACATCATCAAATGTTGTGTCCGGCTGCATGTTCAATCTCCCATTTCCCACGTCTCGCTTCTATCCCGCATAGATAACCCGCAGGCATTCCTCAAGTGTAGTTTGTCCCAGTAAAATTTTCGCTATTGCGTCATCTCGCAGGCTCTTCATTCCCGTTTCGACCGCTGCCTCACGAATCAAGTGCGCCGATGATTTCTGCAGCACAAGGTCTCGAATGCGGTCGTTGACGTGCATAAGCTCATAAACTCCGAGTCTGCCTTTGTATCCATTGCCGTGGCAGTGATCGCATCCCTTGCCCCGGTAAAAACTCACTCGCGTGTCGCCGTCTACATCTATCCCGAGCCTCTTAATAGCATCGCGCGGCGGCTGATATTGTTCCTTGCATTTAGGGCAGACCACTCGCACGAGCCTTTGAGCCAGCACGCCGATCACGCTCGAAGCGATAAGAAAAGGCTCAATTCCCATATCGACCATTCGAGTAAGCGCGCCCGGCGCATCGTTTGTGTGCAGAGTCGAGAGTACCAGGTGGCCTGTCAATGCCGCCTCTGTCGCGATTGTCGCCGTTTCCGCGTCTCGAATTTCACCGATCATCGCTATATCTGGGTCCTGCCTGAGCATTGTTCTCAGACCCGATGCAAATGTCAGCCCGGCGCGCGTATTTATCTGCACCTGCGTAATACCCGCCACTTCATATTCGACAGGGTCCTCGATTGTCAGAATATTCTTCTCGCCCGAGTTCAATTTTGATAGAACTGAATATAAAGTCGTGGACTTTCCGCTTCCGGTTGGTCCCGTCACCAGTATGATTCCGTAAGTCCTTGAGATAAGGCTCTCGAACCTTTCAAGTGTCTCCGGCAAGAGTCCCAGCTTATGAAGCCCGATAGAGATCGAGCTCTTGTCCAGGATTCTCAGAACTATCTTTTCTCCGAAAACCGAAGGCAATGTTGAAACACGAAAATCGAACTGCTTTCCGTCGATAACCGCCGATATTCTGCCGTCCTGCGGGGTGCGCTTGGTCGCGATGTCCATCTCGGCCATTATCTTTACTCTTGAAGTAAGCGATGCCTGAACTTTCTTCGGCACCTGCATTGCCTCGTGTAATATGCCGTCGACTCTAAGCCGCACTCGAACCGCTTCTTTGCCCGGTTCGATATGAATGTCGCTTGCTCCCTCGCTGACGCCGCGACTTATAATCAGATTGGCCAGCTTAATGACCGGAGCCTCTTCCGAAAGCTCCCGGAGTTGCTCGATGGAGATATCCTCTTCGTCATCTGCGTGCTCGCCGCCTGTGAAATCTATATCGGCGGAGTCAAACTCCTTGATAACATCGCTCACCTGCTCTGAAGCGGTTGCGCCGGACCGATATAGCCGTCCGATGGCGTTTATGATATCCTCTTCAGGAGCAATCGCGGGTTCCACGTCCGCGCCCGTCATCATTCGTATTTCATCAATGGCGAAGATATCCAGCGGGTTCTTCATTGCCAGGGTGAGCTTGCCGTTTTTCTTGGCAATAGGCAGAACTTTGAGCTTTCGCGCCACGTTCTGAGCCACCAGTTTTACGATAGTCGGCTCAACCTCAAGCTCGGAAACATCTACGAAAGGCACGCCCCATTGTTCGCCAAGCGCCCTGACCCGGTCTTTTTCCGAGATCAGGCCCATACTCACAAGAACATCGCCCAGGGAGTCCTGTCGTTTGAGCAGCTTTTGCTTTTCCAGCGCCTGGTCAAGCTGCTGCCTCGAGACGATCCCCAGCTTCAAGAATATCTCGCCAATTGCTTCAGTCTTCTGCATACAATCCTCTACACTCCACGAAGCGTCTCTTGCACGCTTCGAGGATGCATGCCATCAATTCATAGTCAAAAAAATGAGAGCTGCAAAAGAGCCAGCGTCTCAATTAAATTATCGGTCAAAGTGCCGTTATGTTAAGTGTTATCATCGCCGCCCCACCGGATATTTCCGGTGGGGCAGCACCAGGCGGAAGCTATAAGCGCTCGCCCTGGATAGCTAATCCTTGATCGTGGAAGCAGTAATAAACATTACCACTTCGGTGTGATCGTTGGATGTCTCTTTATGCCTGAAGAGCTTGCCAAAGAACGGCAGATCACCCAGCAGCGGCACCTTGCTCATGGAGTATACGTCATCGTCCCTGATCAGTCCGCCGATTACTATGGTCGCTCCGTCCTTGACGCGAACAACATGGTCCGTAAAACGCCTGTTAACCAACGGCAGAGTCACGTCACCTTCGGTTGAAAGCGTTATTGTGCTGACCTCGGGATGCAGGTTAAGCGTAATATATCCATCCGGGCTTACACTTCCCACAACGCGAAGCTGAACACCGGCCTGCTTTGTATCCGTCTGGTAGGTTTTTTCACCGCTTGAGGAAGCGCTGACGGAACTGACATATGTCACTTCGTCGCCGACAAAGAATACGCCGGGTTTTCCATCCATACATACAAGGTTCGGTGAAGCCAAAACCTTGGCATTGCCTTTTTGAATCAGAGCATCAAGTGTCGCGGTAAAATCAAAAGGCTTTCTGAACCAGCGCTTTAGAGGCCTGTTTACACTGACGTTCTCGGATATCGCGACGTCGGTGTCCAGTACCGGGTCATTTACTACCAAAGGCGCGCTGAAGTCTTCAACGAAAGATATGTCGCTCCAGTCCCATTTTAAGCCGAGCTGTTCTTCGCCGTTTTTATTGATGCTGGTGATCTTTGCCTCAATGTTTATCTGAGGAGATTTTACGTCCAGCTCATTAGCCAGGCTCAACGCCTTCTCCACATCCGATTCTCGTCCGGTTATAACAATTGCAAGTGGTCTGGTGCGTGTTTCAATGCTGACCACTTTGGAGCTTGTGCCCGCCTGGCTGCCGATAGTGCCCATTAGGCCGATCTGGTCGCTTGCCGACTGGGACGCATTCTGTTCTTTTTGAACCTTATTAGAATCATCTTGAGATACTGCCGAGCCGGATTCGTCTACTTTTATGCTCTTGGGACCGGCCAAGTCGAAACCCTCGGTAGGAGCGAACGTAATCCCGATGCCGGGGATCAGAGTGGCAATGGTATTGGCCAGTTCCTTGGCGCTGACATGCTTGACTCTATAGATAGCTCTCTTGCTCTCAACCACTTGTATCTTCAGAGTATCTTCGAACCGCCCGATGAGGTCCTTTGCTGCTTCAACTTCACTCTCCGTTCCAGTCAAAACAAGCAGATTGTTGCGCAAAGCTATGGAAGAGTCGCCCGCATTGTTCGATAATCCGACTCTGGCTGTCCGCTCGACACCGATCTTGCTGATCTGCAGATTGGGATATCTGTTTTTCACCAGGTCAATTACATCATCTGCCATTGCATAGCTGAGTTTGATGACTTCGGTCTTCGGGTCGCCGATCTCTCCGCGCGTCAGAGTCTTGAGTGAATCCTTTGAAGCGACAAGATAAGTGTCGCCCTCTCTCGTGTAAGAATAGCCACTGAGCTTTGCAATATAATCGAGAGCGGAATCCACGCTGACGTCCGACAGGCTCACGGTGACATTTCCGGTTACGTCCTTGCTGGCTACGATATTGTGGCCGCTCTGCACTGAAAGCGCCTTGAGCACGTCGTTAATATCGGCTCCCAGGAAATTGAGCGAGACCTTTCTTTCGGAAGCCGAAGCGGACCGACCCATGCCGGTATCGGCGCGGGCTACTTTCTTCGGCTCGTCGCTAAACCTCGGGCGAAAGTCTTCCGGTATTTCCGATACGGGTATCGACACCGATACGCTGGGCGTCGCTGCAACTTCGGTCAGTCCCAGGACTTTTGCAATGGGCAAGGCGGGTCTGGCCGATGGAATGGGCATTGCCTTGGTGCTTGCGCTGGCGTATAGCATGGGCATGTCGGCACGGATTCCAGCCGTGGACTTTACACTGGAGACGCTCACGCAGGATGAAATAGCTGAACAACATGTTGTGCCTTTAGTAATTGCGGCACTTGCCGCTTTAGGCACGCCGTTCTTCCATATTGTAATCTCAACCCGGCTCTTGTCATCAGACCAAGAGGTCGAATACTGCACATGACTGCGTGTATTTGCAACCACGCGTGTCACCGGCGGGTTCGGGGTGAAATTCGAATATCTGATGTTATAGATTCTGCCCGAGCGGATTCCGACGAGTCCTCCCTTTGCAATAAGCTTGCACGGGAACTGGAACCCGACGTATCTGCCGCTGGGCGATACCAGGGGTGTCATTTTCAGGGCTCTGTTGCCCTGGACACTGATGATTACGCGGTCCGGCTTGTTTGTTACGTTTATTCCGGTTATCGCCTTGTCTGCGAAGGCTGCGCTGGAGATCAGACAGACAAGGACCAGCACGAAGGCGATGAGTTTAGCTCGCATTCTTGACTCCTCCTAATTTCACGTGAATACGACGACCTTTGTAGACCAGCGTTGCGCAGTCGTCGGAGACGGATTCAACTTTGTAGCGCCCATCGATGAGCTGGCCTTGCTTAACGATATAACGCCCGCTTTCTCCCGATCGGATTATGGCTACGTTGCGATCACCGCGGATAACGCCGGTAAGCGCAAATTCCGGCTCTTGTTCCTGAACTTGGATCTGTTCGGAATGAATCGGTTTTGTGTTTGATTGCCTGAACGGATTAAACGGATTTGCTTCGATCTTCGGCACTCTTACTGCCGGGTAAGACACTGTGCGAACCCTGGGTGTCGAAGGCCTGGTTGTTTCGACAGGTTTAGCTGCTGTGACTTTTTCAATGTTCAGCGATGCAATCGGAGCAAACGGGTCTCTTCTTGGTGGAGTGACCATCAGGTTCGGAAATGTCCCTTCCGGGAGAGCCGATACCTGGGCATCAGCGCTTTCACCCGTCGCAGAATTTTTATCGGCGTCATGATTGACTTTGCTTACCGGTGCGGGCGGCGGCTTCGTGCCCGGCGACATCACCTTAAATGACACATAGCCTATGCAAATCAAAACAAGGACTCCCAGCACAATAAGTTGAGGAACTTGCTGCTTATCCAGCTTCATTGCCGCCCCTCCCTTCACTGCTCGGATTTTTACCGGTGACTGCGCCTGCCGGAATATTTGGCGCCACAACCGGAGCGTCATCTTTTAGGACATACGCCGTAATGCTCATTTTTATGTTCAATATCGGTGAACTGATATCTTGCTCATTGCCGGCCGGATCCATCTGCACGCTCTTGACAGCGATGATCTTCGGGAAGCTGGTGAGTTTATACAAGAAGTCGAGCGCGTTCATATATTTGCCCTCGACCTCAATGTCGACATTGAGTTCATCATAAGGAGCAGACTGTTTTGCCGCTACCGGGCTGCCGGGCTGCGTCTTTTGTTCGGATGCAGCTTCAACATTTCCGTTAGCAGCTTGAGCGCCGCTCGAGAGCTTTCTTGCTCCCGGTTGTTCCTTGGGCATCTGAGGGCGGACCCCGATCACATTGAGATTGACCGACTTGCCGAGATATTCAAGCTGCTTGAGAAGTGTAGGGACATAGGCGGAAGTCGTAACCGACGACTCCAAAAAGCGAATTTGGCTTCTGGCGTCCAGGTAGTCGAGTTTCGATTCCTCAAGCTTCTGTGCAATCTCCTTGCTCTGAGCCACTTTCTTTCCCTTTGCCTGCATCTCTGCCGCCGTGCTTCTAAGCTTTCCCGCAACTGCAAGATATGCCAGGGCGCAGCCGAAGAAGATTACAACCGCGATGATTATGAGCGCCGTAACCCCTTTTGAACTGGGTCTAAGACTTACTTGCGCCATCGCTGCTCACTCCTTTCGACGACTTACCGTCTTTCATAATCGCCCCGATCTCAAACTCAAATCCGTTCTGAGAGTTGCTTGTCATCTTTCTTGTGAAGTGGAGGTCAACTTTCTCAAAGTCGGGTATGGTTTGCAGTCGGAGTATCGTTTCGCCGACACGTTCTTGGCTGCCGGAAATTCCAGCCAGGCTGACAGTTGACTGAGTGTCCTTGCTCGAAGAATCTGTCGCAGTCGATATGCGTGTCAGATAGGTCGACGACGCGAGACTCTGAGTTAGTTTATCGAGCGAGTTATACCAGCGCATGGTGCCCTCTTTCGCGTTTGCGAGCAGGTCCATCCTGGGGGTCAATTCTTTGGTTGCACTTTCGTATTGCTCGATCTCCTTGACCACCGGTTGAAGCTTGGCAATTTGCGCGTCCAGGCGGTTGATGCTCATGCGCATGGTATATGCCTTTGTGCAGGCCCATCCGCCCAGACCCACGGCAATGATCAGCTCCGCCAAAATCACAAGAACCAGTCTGCGCATGTCTCTTTCCAAACGCTGCTTTTCCGCGCGTCTGGGAGCAATCATATTTATGGAAGGCATCAGGTACTCCTTTCCAATTTAGTATTTAGTATTTGAGATTTGATATTTATTATTTGGCTGCCGGCTTTAGGCTGCGGCCTTTTTGGCGTCGGGAATCAGGTCCTTCAAAGCGAGTCCTGTGCCTACCGCAAGAATCGGGCCATGCTCGCTTATGAAACTCTCAGGAACTCGATTGGTGCTTATGGCTGTCTGCTTAAACACCTCTGAGATAACCGTGGGTATGCTCAGTTTTGCGGACATATAAGCGTCCATGCCCGGCATACGGGCAGTTCCGCCGGTGAGGACGATCTTGCCGACCATCGTGTCGGCGCTGCCTTCCGGGAACTGTGACTGATAAAAGTGGATTGATCGCCGAATCTCTCGAATCAGCTCATCAAGCAGCGGCTGTACTACCTTCCAGTTCCGATTTTCATCATCCATTGCGCTTATCTGGTCCAGCGGATATCCCTTTGCCATCTCTATCTTCATGCACTCCGCGTCATCAAAAGATGCGCCGGTAAGTGACTTGATGGCATTGGTGAAGCTGTTGCCGGCTATCGGAATATTGCGGGTAAGGGCGAAATCGCCTTTGCTGACTATGTTGACATCTGTGTGGCTTGCGCCCATATCGATTAGTGCAACCGATTTGTGGAGGTATTCGTCCGATGCGCTGAACTCGACGAGCGATCTGATGAGAGCAAACGCTTCAATATCAACCATCCGCGGTTCGAGTCCCGCGGACTCCATAACCTTGACGCGAGAATCAACCATCTCGCTCGGCGCAGCCACCAGCATTACATTCATCTCATTAGAATCGGGCACGTCCGAGAGTATTTCGAACTCGACTACACTGTCTTCCATTGATGACGATATATGCTTGCTGGCCTCATATTTGATCGACTTCCGAAGAATTGCTTCGGGCATCTTCGGAAATTGCACCTGGCGCACTATTACTTGGGAACCGGAGATAGCGCAGATGGCTCCAGTGGCGTGTATGCCGGCTTCTTTGAGCAGGCTGCGCACTTCCTGAGCAACATCCAAAATGTTGACGACAACACCTTCCTTGACTGCATCAGCCGGTGTAGGCGTGACCGCTGCGTTAGCCAGTTCCCATCCGCGTGCGGTCGGCTCGATTTCCACTGCTTTAATGCAGCTCGAGCCAATGTCGATTCCAACGGTAGTCTCTTTAGAAAAGAGTGAGTTTAGCACTATTTGCCGCGACCTCCAATTTCCTTGCACGCCTGTCCTTATCGGACAAGACAGACTCACATAGGCAGCGCACTGCCGCCGACGTGACTATAGGGAGTGCTACGGGTACGCTCCCTACATGTTGGATTATCGTCATTTTTTGGCTCAACTGTAGATGTGTATCAAAGAACAGGGAATCTTGACAGGTGATGGGTGTCAGGGATCGTAGCTTCTTCCGGGGTGAGAATGGTTGGGTGAGGACGTAAGCCTATCACTTTTATAAAGTTGCAGTAAAAGCTGCCATGAGGGTCAAAAATGGTCTCCATGGGGGTCATATTTGACCCGGATCATGTAATAAGGAATT
Organism: Armatimonadota bacterium; assembly: GCA_039679645.1. Classification (NCBI taxonomy): domain Bacteria; kingdom Bacillati; phylum Armatimonadota; species Armatimonadota bacterium. The sequence goes on along the minus strand of JBDKUO010000033.1, from coordinate 26,030 downwards.
TAAAGAATTCTTTCTCAAAATACATGAAAGAATTTATAAGAATTCTTCCTTCACTTCGTTCGATCAGAAGAACTCTCAAATCTGCGTTCGGAAGGATTCTAAGGTCCTGCTGTCGGAGTATGGATTGGCAGCAGTGGTTTCGGGCTCTTCGCTCTCCACTCTCAGCCCTCAGCTATTTTGAAGGAGCAGGAATTGAAAAAGACCCCAAGTCCAGGAAACAGCATATCCATAAGGTTAAGATATCCCAACAGCATCGGCAAGCTATCCGAATTGACGTCGGCTATTGCGCAGGCAGGCGGCAGCGTTGGGTCGATCAGCGTCGTGTCGTCAGACCGCACCCATATAGTTCGCGACATAGTAATCGATACTATCGGCGACGAGCACGCCGAAAGTATAGTTAATGCCGTCAAATCAGTCCCTGATGTGGAGGTGCAGGATGTTTATGACTGCACTTTCAAGCTCCATGAGGGCGGCAAGCTCGATGTTGTCTCCAAGTCGCCTCTCAAAGACTATGTAGACCTCTCGATGGCATATACGCCCGGGGTCGCGCGTGTCTGCCAGGCGATAGCAAAAAATCGCTCAGCCGCTCGTGACTATACTATAAGGCGCAATACGGTAGCCGTAATAACCGACGGCTCCGCTGTGCTCGGCCTGGGCAATATCGGCGCTCTGGCTTCACTGCCGGTTATGGAGGGCAAAGCAGTGCTCTTCAAAGAGTTCGGAGGTGTAAACTCGTTCCCTGTGTGTGTCGACACCACAGATACCGAGGTCCTCGTGCAAACCGCAATCGCCGTGTCAGCGACCTTCGGCGGCATCAATCTCGAGGACATAGCCGCCCCCAGATGCTTTGAAGTGGAGCGGCGTGTGACCGAGGCTGTAGACATCCCCGTCTTTCACGACGACCAGCACGGCACAGCCGTAGTTGTCGGCGCTGCGTTCATAAATGCAGTGAAGGTGACTGGAAAGAACCCTGCCGATATGCACGCTGTTGTGGTCGGCGCTGGCGCTGCAGGGTGCGCGTGCAGCCGGGCGCTTATGGACCTGGGGATAGGCGATATTATAGTCTGCGATAGAAAAGGCGCTATCTACGAGGGCAGGGGCGAGGAAGTCCCGTCCAAGGCTTGGCTTGCCCGTGTTACAAATAAAGATAATAAGCGCGGATCACTAAAGGACGTGCTCGCCGGTGCAGATTTGTTCCTGGGTCTTTCGGGCCCTAATTTGCTCAGCGGTGATGACATGCGCGTAATGGCCAAAGATCCGATAATATTCGCCCTCTCCAACCCGGTCCCTGAGGTTCCTCCGGAGGAAGTGGCAGATTTCGCGGCGGTAGTGGCGACTGGCCGCTCGGACTATCCCAACCAGATCAACAATGTCCTGTGCTTCCCGGGCCTTTTTAAGGGCCTGCTCGATTCCGGTGTAAAGCGAGTCACACGCGAGATGCTCACAGCCGCGTCAAAGGCGATTGCGTCGGTTATAGAGCCGACTGAACTTCGGTCCGACTATGTGATCCCAAGCGCGTTTAACGATAAAGTATCCGCACGGGTTACTAAGGCTGTCATGGATGTAGCATCCGATCCGAAGACGTCTCAAACACCGGTCTACTTTGAGTTTTAACGTATGTTACGTATATGCCAGCCATATCCTATAATGCTCATCTGAATGGGTATAACACCATATCCTGACAGATAGTGATCTCTTATTACCATATCCCTCCAGGTATCCTACCTGGAGGGCAAAGGAAATCTTCTAATCTATGAAAAACACTCTGTCCCTAAACGGCTCCTGGCAGCTTTGCCAAAGTGACAAGAGCTCAGATACTATAATCGCTCAGCTTCCCGGTGAGGTAGAGGAAGACTTAGTGCAAGCAGGGAAGATTCCCGAACCGCATTTCGGGATGAACGCCGAGCAGACCCGATGGGTCGGCGAGAAGCTTTGGTTATACAGGCGCAAATTCATTGCGGATGAAGATTTTCTTCAAAGGCAAACATATCTGGAGTTTGACGGCCTGAGCGCGCCCGCCGCAGTCACCCTCAACGGCCATGAAGTCGGGCAGGCCCAGGGCGGGTTAATCCCGCGCAAACTGGATGTCACAGACGCCATAAAAGTCGGTAATAACACTATAGAAATCCTCTTTGAGCCCGGCACGGGAATATGCCGTGATATAAGGCTTGTCTCCTGCGATCTTGTCTCTATTGATAACATCCACATCGAGACAGAGATCGAAGGCTGCCGGGCAAATGCCTGGATTTATATTGAAGTAGCAAACCACACTCAGGAGGATGTTCATGTTGCGGCCTCAGTTGTAGTCTCCAAAGGGGAAAACCGCGAGAATATAGAGGTCGATGACTACATATCGCCCTTTGGCGGGGTTATCGAGGCTGTGATTCGTATAGAAGAGCCGGAGCCTTGGTGGCCTAACGGAATGGGTGAGGCATCCCTTTATAATTGTATGGTTGGCATTGCCTGTGATGGTGAGGTGCAGGATGTTACCCAGACCACATTTGGTGTGCGCGATATTAGCTTTGTCGGGCCTGGCGGTGGGCAGTTCCCGACCCTGCTGGCAAACGGCGAAAAGGTGTTTGCCAAGGGGGCGGATTGGACAAACGTGACGCATTCATCGGGCGAGTGCTATCGTGAGCTTGCCTTGCTTGCAAAAGACGCGAATATCAACCTGCTTATGATTGGCGATAATGAAATGGAGGGTTCGGCGTTTTATCAGGCATGCGATGAGACGGGCATTATGATCTGCCAGAGCCTGCCTTCGGCTGATAAAGGCGAAGATATAAAAGTCGTTCTGAAATCTCTGCGCAACCATCCGTCAGTTGTGGCATGGGTTTGCGATGAAAATGCCGCCAATCAAAAAGTTCTCAGCAAATTCGACCATGCCCGGCCAGTCATATCAAACTTAACCTTTGTCGATAATATCCAGGTTTCCGGCCCGCCGGAAATGGATTCCCTGCGCAAGTTCATCCCGGAAGACCAGCTTTTCCCGCCGGACAGCGAGACTATGATATATCACGGCTCCTCGACAGACATGATCGAGCTTACAAGGCAAAAGATGGGTGAGTTCAAGAGTCCCGAGCAGTTTACTGCGTACGCGGGCATTCTTCAGGGCGAAATGTTAAAGGCAGATATTGAGTGCCGCAGGCGCGAGAAATCGGAAAGCACTTCCGCTCTCCTGGGTGTTTTTAATGATTCTCGTCCGGAGATCAGTAATAGCCTTGTCGATAGCTATCTGCGCCCCAAACCGGCGTATTATTACGTCAAGCGGGCATTTGAGAGTGTGATCATATCGTTTAGGCAAGTAGATGATCGAGTCCAAATATACGTGACCACTGATGACAGATTGCACGGGATAGACGGCAACTTGAAACTTGGCGTAATGACATTTGATGCATGCGGGCTGGATACATGGGAAGTGCCGGTGAAGATTGAGGCCAACTCGTCGGCTGTAGTCTGGCAGAGTGACCTGCTTGATAAGATTTTCACTGATGCCGCTAAGCAATGCCTAGTTGCCATGCTCGAAGTCAGCGAAGACATAATTGCGCGCGACGTGTATTTTGCGCGTCCATGGTCTCAAATTAACTTTCCGCTGCCGAAGCTCCTGGTCCACAGGGAGCAGCTCTCAGAGACAACTCATGAGCTGGTTATATCCGTTGATTCCTTTGCGCGCAATATTGCCGTCTCTAATCTGCCGCCTCAGGCTCGTCCCTCGGACAATTACTTCGACGTTCTTCCGGGTGAGCAAAAGACTGTCATAATCAGAAATATAGCAGTCGAGCAGGCAAATGATATTAAGCTCAATGTCTGGGGCAGATAGAAGAATTGCGCAAAATCCGATGTTCATAACAGAGGGTCAAACGAGAATATATGGAAGTAGTACATAGAGGTTAATCGCCGCTTGTATCGAAAGGCAGGGGAGTAAGATGCCGAAATACATCGAAGAACTGGTAAGTCAGCAAGTCAGCAGATCAGAGCTTGCTCGCCGCAGAATGCAGGAGTCTGGCGCGCAATGCCATCATCCGGTAATCACAATCTCTCGGGGCATGGGCAGCGGAGCCAGAATAATAGCGGGCAAACTTGCGCATGATCTCGGCTGGAGCCTTTGGGACAAAGAACTGCTTGATGCAATGGCTCAAGACGCCTCAGTTTCGCGTAGGGTGGTCGAAGAGTTTGATGAGCACACCATGTCTGAGATCGAGCTTCTGACCCGCGCAGCTCTGGGCGATGGTGAGGCGGGCGGATTTATATACGTCAAGCACCTCGCTCATGCAGTGCTGGCAATCGCCAAACTTGGAAATGCCGTTATCCTTGGCCGGGGCGCGAATTTTTTGCTGCCGAAAGCGCTCAATATTCGAATCGACGCCTCATATGACCGCCGGATCGCGAACATGATGACCTATGAGGACCTTACCCGCGAGCAGGCCGAAGCTAAGATAAGGCAGTCCGACAAGGACCGCGAGCATTTTCTGATAAAAGCGTTCGGTAGAGAGAAAGTCGAATCTGTGCACTACGATCTAACGATATTTATGGACGAGTTCACAAACGATGATGCAGTGGAAATTATCAAGGCCGCAATCAAAGCCAGATGCCCAAAGCCTTAACTATCCTGGGTCAGGATTTCCGAATCCTGACCCTTTAGCCCTTTACCCCTGATATAACAACACCCTGAATAAAGTATTTCTGCCCCACAAAGAAGAGTATCAATAGAGGCAGCATAACTACAGCCGAGGCAGCCATCAGATAGTTCCAGTCAGTCGAATATTGTCCCTGGAAAGCGTAAAGACCAAGTGCAAGGGTTCGCTTGGCGGGGCTGGAGAGATAAATAAGCGGCCCGAGAAAATCATTCCAGTGACTCATAAATGAGAAAATCGCCACTGTGGCAAGCGCCGGCTTCACTTGTGGCAGAAGCACTTTGAAGTATACCTGCCATGTGTTTGCGCCGTCCATACGAGCAGCCTCGTCCATCTCATGCGGCACGGTCATATAATACTGCCTAAGCAGAAATATAAAGAACGCCGAGCCGAAAAAGGACGGCACCGTAAGCGGCAAGATCGTGTCATACCAGCCGAGTGTGGCGAATATCTTAAAGACAGGTATCATAGTGACCTGCGCAGGCAGCATCATTGTCGCCAGCAGCACCACAAACAGCACGTTTCGCCCAGGAAATCGCATTCTCGCAAAACCAAACGCTACCAGTGAGCATGAGAGCATCTGGCCGATCATACATATTGCCGTTATCCTGACTGTATTAAATGTATATAGAGCAAACGGCATCTTTGAGAATGCTTTGCTGTAATTGCTCCAAAGCCATGGTTTCGGCCATATCTGCGGCGGGTCCAAAAATACGTTGGCCGGGTCCTTAAACGATGTTCCCAGCATCCAAAGGAATGGCACGAGAGAGACAATCGAGCCTAATATAAGGGCCGCGTAAGCTATGGACATCCACATTTTTTTATTAGCCGTGCCCGGCCTAGCAGTCTTGCTCATCTTTTCAATTCCGCCTCATAATAAACCCACCTGCGTGAGGTGCTCATAACAAACAGAGTCAGCGCCAATATTACCGCAAATAATATCCATGCCAGCGCGCAAGCGTAGCCCATTTGCAAATATTTGAACGCCTTTAGGTAGAGATATAAAACATAAAACAGCGACGCGTTAGCCGGGCCGCCTCCGGTCATAATAAATGAACTGGTGAATACCTGAAAACTGCCGATTATTCCCATGATCAGGTTAAAAAATAAAGTGGGTGAGATCATAGGCAGTGTCACATTGCGAAACTTTTGCCAACTACCTGCTCCGTCGATCTCGGCAGCCTCATAAAGCTGAGTAGGCACACTCTGCAGCCCGGCGAGGTAGATGATCATACCTCCACCCACGCTCCAAAGGCTCATTATTACAAATGATCTGAGAACCCAGTCCGGGCTGGTGAGCCATGGGATCGGGACAAAAGACATATGCAGCAGGTGAGCGACGCTGCCGATGATTGCGTTAAAGATGCCGTCGGACTGCGGCCTCAGAACCATCTGCCAGACCATAGCGACCGCCGCTCCAGGCAGAATAGCAGGAATGTAGAATATCGATCTGAAAAACTGCATCCCCTTGACCTTGAGATTGAGCAGCATTGCCAAAGCCAGCGAACATGCCACGCCAAGGGGCACAGCGCAGATCGCGTAGATTATGGTCACCTTTAGTGATTGCCGGAACCGGTCATCGTCTGCAAATATGGTGGCATAGTTTGCCAGGCCGATCATCTTTGGCGGATTGATCATGTCCCACCTGCATAGACTCATTATAAGTGAAAAGATCACCGGCCCGAGGGTGAGGCAGATAAAGCCAATGATCCACGGGGAAATACAGAGATATCCTTCTAGTGCCTCTCTTCGCTGGAGCCTTGTTTTTTTTCTTTTTTGCATATTCACTCGCTTATCAATCACTGTGCCTGAGCAACTGGTCTATTGTTGGCTTTATCTTAGCGCAGGCATCTCTAGCCGACTTTCTGCCGAGTCGAACAAGGTCCAGCTCGTTTTGGATAATTTGATCCATTTCCGGCCCGCAAGACACCCTTGGTATGGTTTGACCATAACTGATCATCTCGATAAATGCTCTTTTGTTCTTGGGTTCGCTCTTCTGATACAAATATGCGCCCGATTCCGCTACCGATTGCCTGCTCGGGATGATCTGCGACTGCAGAGCTTGAGCTTTCTGATATTCTTTGCCGGTCATCCACTTAACCAGTTCCCAGGCTTCATTTTTGTGCTTGGATCGGGCGAGCATTCCATAGGCCGCGCCGCAGACGGATGCCACTCTCACCTGCGGACCCTTCGGCAGCACAGCAACATCGTATTTGAATGTTTTGATCTCTTTCTTGAATACGAGCGCAGGCGTGCATGGCCCGGCAATATACGTAGCAATTTTCCCGGTGGTGAAAAGCTTGCTTGTCCCGAGATTAGCGGCTTCCTCGGCATTGGGCGCTACATGATACTTATGTATAAGGTCGGCCATAAACTGAAGACCTTCGTATGCCGCCTTCTGATCCAGAATACACGTCTTGCGGTCGGGGCTGAGTATTCTTCCTCCGTTGGCATATACGTAGTTCTGCCAGCGATAATCGGTCGTGGTGCCCCACTGGTCCAATTGGCCGTCTCCGTTGAAGTCCTTGCAGAATTTCTTTGAGACCTCAACATATTTTTTCCAGTCCCATGACGCGTCGGGATAAGGGACATGATACTTGTCAAACATATCCTTATTATAATAAAGGCAGAATACTTCTATATCCGTGGGGATTTCGTATAAGATTCCCTTGTATCTTCCCCAGCCTTCGATCGTCTTCGGGTAAAAGTCGTTCAAATCGTAGTGGTCGCGCTTCACGTATGGCTCAAGCGGCTCCAGGAGCCCCTTTGCTTGCAGCGGCGCGGACCACTCGGAGCTGACGCGTGTCACGTCCGGCGGCCTTCCCCCGGCGCTGGATATCATAAGCTTATCGAACACGCGCGCCCAGGGCATAACCTCCAGATCGACCTTGATGTTGGGGTGTCTTTTTTCGAATTCGGCGACCAGGGTCCTGATGTTTACTTCCTCTACATCGTTCCCCCAGCAGCTAAAACGAATAGTCGTGACATTAGCGGGCTGCTTTTTTTCGCATCCGGTGATGACGGCGCTCATAAGCGCAATTAAAACAAGCGCCGCCACAAGACGAGCAAGTAGTTTAGAGTTCATTCAGCTAATCCTGATCATAATGCTTTTGCCTACAAGTTATATATACGCCCCTCATTATCCTTCCGTTTCCACGCATACTTGCATGCGCAATCGCGTAATGCAAGCAGACATTAATCGTCAAGGTGTCCATGATGAAGGTAATACAAAAAAGTCCAAAATACCCGTTGACAGCTCAGCAATCTGGTGATACATTACATTTGTAAGTGTTGGTTGTTTCCAATCCTCTTTTGGGTTGGGTCAAGTGCAATTAGGTATAATTACCTGATTTATCTAACAAGGGTTGACAACCCGGCATTCCGATGATAAACTGCCAACACAGCACTATGTTAACACTGTTTAGTATAGAGCTTCTCGTTAAGAAGAGGCCGCAGCAGTGCTTATGTGAAAGGAAGGATGGATTCCCCGCCCGCATCTACACGGCGCGGACCCCAAGCCTTACGACAGACGCCTGGGAGGCATTTTAACCTATCGCGACTCGTCAAAATACTGGTTTTAAGGCTTGTGCTCTAATTCCCCTTGTGGTGCACCGCTGAGTTAGCCGAATTGGCACGAAATTTGCAACATATGCAAGTGAGTGAGAATTCCGCAGAGTTCAGATGAGCTAGAAAGGGGGAAACAGTTGTTGAGCACAGGGATACGCGACAATCGCATAATATCAGTCGCATCTTCTAATTGGAGAGGAGGAGGTGAAACAATGAAAAAAATTATGGTTTTGGCAATCGTTGCAATGATGGTGATGGTGTTTGCTGCAAGCGCTAATGCTTACCTTATTAGGGCGCAGGGCGCAAATGCAACTGGCGGTGCTTCTAGCGTTGCCGGCTCACTTGGAGGATCTGAGGCAACGGCAGCTTTTACTCCACTTGGAGCAGCAGTCAGTGCAGAGGCCACCTACGCAGTGTTCTCGAACAATGATCCAGTCAATGGAACTCTTGGTCATACACTGAAGTTCACCACATCACCGGTGGCTTGGTACGGCACAGTTGTCGGTCGTGGTGGCTATACAGGCGACATTTATCTGAGGTTCTTCTCGACCACTACAGCAAGCAAGCTTGCTGGTGGAACATGGTATCTCTATAAGGGTATCCAGACGGTAGTTGATGGTAAAGTCAAGGCAGAAGCGCTTGATTCAGGCAAGTTCGCAACTACGGAGTCTAGCTGGGCTACTTCGACATTTGGTTCAAAATTCCAGAGTGGCGACAATTGGACATTGACTCAGGGTATACCTGATGTTCCTGAGCCGGGCAGCATGCTCGCTATGATGAGTGGACTTGTAGGTCTCGTTGGTTTCGGCATTCGCCGCAGAAAGTAAACACTAGCCAAGTAAATTCTTGGTGCACCAATTATGCCGCCGGTCAAACGGCCGGCGGCAGTCTTCCCCTTCAAAAGGGATATTAATGAGCAACAAGAGCCGCTGCTAACTAAATAGCAGGGCCACTATCAAGAATTATCTTCGGTGGTTTTCATCGAAACCCATCTGGGAAAACATGTTTTGAGACTCGCACTTATCCAGTAATATTACCAGGTTGACAGGCCTTAGAGCGCATGCTATATTGCAGGCGGGGAGGTCTGGAAAGATTGACTCAGTTTAATCAATCTGAAAGGGGGAGGTGGATAGTTATGTTTACTCTTAATTCAAAACTCAACATATTGAAAGGAGGTGAAAAGATGAGAACATTAGGTTTAGTGCTTGCAGGTGTATTGATCTTCGGAGGTGCAGCATTCGCCACAGACGTTACGTTCGATATGTATTCCGGCGGATACGAGACAGTTTCATGTCCAGTAGTTGCTATTAATCCTGAGCCGAGTGCCGTATTTAATGGCCTTGACTTCGAGAATGGTAGTCCTTCTCTGTCTAGGTTTGATGCTGTTACAAAGGGTATGGTAACGTACGATTACTGGTCACAGCCTGATGCCGCTTTCGGTGGAATTCTGCTTGGTGATGGTTATCAGGTATGGAATGACGGTGCTGGCAGTGGTACAAACACTATCTCGGACTATATCGCTGATGGTGTTCCCAGTGCTGGGCTGAAGACAGATATGTGGATATCATTGCCTAAAGCTGGTTGGTCTCTGATTGGCGTGCCGTATAACACACCGGTTGTTATTGAGCAGGAGACAGGCGAACCGATCTATTTCACAGACGGTAAGCAGATGCTCCGCTGGGATGCTGCTGTAGGAGCAGGTTGGCTTGGTGACAATATTCAGCGCTTTAATGGTGCTGGTTGGACATTGTCTGGCTTCCAGTATGTTGATGAAGACCAGCTCACTCCTGGCAAGGGATATTACATTTACACGAATATCGATAACCTTGCAATGGTCATCAAGGCTCAGAACTAATTTAGCTTAGGTGATTAGTAAAGTAGTTTTCAACTAGTAATTTAATCCGGCCACTATGAATTTAAGGGGGTTTCCCCCATAGGGGTGGCTGCATGGAGTTTCTCCAGGCAGCCACCCTCTTTTATTGCTTACATGAGTTTAGTGCTGAAACATGATGGGAAAACAAACTCTGTAATTTCGCCAGTCATTCTGAACGAACAAAACAACCGTTCAATTAGCGTCTTAAAACTTGCCTGCCGCACTTGTCAAATGGCAGTTTTTGAGGTATAAACAAATAGGTGTAAAAAATCGAGGTGACCTGATGAAGCTGTTTACATTGATTGTAGCTGTTTGCCTGGTCTTTCTACTTTCTGCCGCGCTATGCGCTGATGAAGTGCAGCCTATTGCAATGAATAATCGGGCCATTGGCGGCGGAGCGCTCAATGCGTACACTCCCGGCGTCCAAAATGGCGCAGGCGCCAACAACATCGGCCTCTTGATCAAGACCTGGGGCAAAGTGACCTGGGTAGACACCTCAAACGAATATTTCTACATTGATGACGGTTCCGCCCTCAAGGATGGGTCAACACACATAGACAACGGCGTCGAAAAAGACAATGTGGGTGTTCGCGTCAGTTACAGCAACCTGGCAACAGGCAATACGATTAGTGTTTTGCCCGGCATTGGAGACAATGTGACGGTAATCTGTATTTCCAGCACTGTTATGATCGACACAAAAGTGCAGCCTAATCTCAGACTAAGGCGGCAGTCCGATATCTCATAGCTTCAGACAATATTTTTGGCAGGAGTTTTTCTAATCTCAAACTTTTATACGGGGGACCGGTGGCGAGCAATGTCAATGACTAAGGTTTTCATTATTAGCCTTGCGTTGACGTTCGTCATCCTGAGTCCTGCTTTTTGCGTGGACAATCCTGTCACAAACCCCAGCTTCGAATCCGGCTTGACCGGATGGACGGCATACGCGGCGAGCACGAACGGCGCGTTGCCGGTTGTGGGATGCATCGGCAGCTCACCATGTGTTTTCGATATCTTCTCATCGACGAGCGCGCCCGACGGCAGTAATGTCTGCGGCTTGCAATCGTTATATCCCGCAGGTCCTCCAAAAAATGGCGGTGTGTATCAAGTTTTCACTTGGAGTTACGGCGGCGCCGAGGTCACAATAAGCGGCAGAGCATATTCGGAAGGCTATGGCGCCTATTCAACTTGGGGACCCCTTATCGACGGCTGCAGTGTCAGCGTAGGTCTTGCGGATTTGTCCACATCAGATAGAAACGATGCTTCACAGTGGTCGTCCATTTCTTGGGGTAATCCTGACCCATGGAGCACCGCGACGGTTTTTATAAACGGCCCCGGCACATATACGCTGTTCATCGAGAACAATCAGCTTGTGGATGCGGCTACTATATCGACTTTATGGGACAAAGTTAGCGTAAAGGCCTACATTGGGATTACCGGCGGACCCACGGCAAACGTGGGTGATGACCCCAACCGGCCCGACACGACTGCTCGCATCGAATGGACGACAGACACTCCATCTACATCCCGTGTGGACTATGGGCTGACAACCGACTATGGTCAGCATGTTCAGGACGCGGCCCTGACAACCAGTCATTCCATTTTGTTGGAAAATATTAGCCCGTCTAGTCATTATCATTTCAAGGTGACAAGCGATGCCCCTAATGCATACGGTCTGGATTCCGGTGACAATACATTTGATGTTCCTATACGATTTTCCAACATATCCGTCTCTACTGAAGGGCTTGATACTATCATAACCTGGAATACCGACATCGCAACGACATCCCAAGTCGAATACGGCAAGACGCCCGCTTATGGCAGTATGAGCGTTTTGAATACCGAACTCACCACTAGTCATGAAGTGCGGCTGACCGGCCTCGACGAGGATTCGGACTATCATTTTCGCGTTTGGGCGAGCAAACTGTTATATACAACCGTTCATTCCGATGACCAGACCTTCCATACATATCCTGCCCCCAGATCGTCTCTTGAAAATGCAAGCTTTGAGAGCGGTATTTTTCCATGGGTGCTGTATCAATCTTCGATTACCGGCAATACCCCAATCGACGGTCGGGTGGGACCATATCCGGTTTCCGGTACACAGACGTGGTCCGCGGCGAATATAAAGGCATACGATGGCTCATACTTTATCGGTGCGGAAACGACATCGCAGTATAAAAACGGCGGTGTTTTCCAAAGGCTATATTGGCCCGCCGGCCAGATGTGCACGCTGTGCGCTCGTTTTGCCACACAGAACAACAGCACAAGCTTCTACGACACTGAGTTTAAGTTGGGCATAGACCCCAACGGCGGCGTCGATCCGACAGACAACGGCATTTACTGGTGGAAGGGGTTTTCACCGACAAATGACAACAAATGGTGTACTGGAGGAGTCACGGCTACTGCAGGTTCCGGCGGAATGGTGACTGTGTTTCTGGAGATTGTGCAGAAATATTCGGAGGACCATGTCGTGGCTATTGATGACGTCACCTTTGGCGCCCCGGTTGCCATGACTATCGGCAATCTAAAGCAGATGGAGGCGTGCACTGGCGCTGAGTTTCAAAATGCGCTGGTTACTGCCGCAGCAGCATCGGTTACGTATACAAGCACTTCATATCCGCGAAGATATATACAGTGTGATGATCATCTGTCAAGTATAGCTCCGACAGGTATGGCAGTATTATTCGATCCGTCCAGAGGCACGCCGCCTGATGTTGGAGACAGAGTAACGGTCAAAGGTGCGCTTGTGGTTGTGTGGAAAGAGGCGTCCTTGCTTGCCTACGATTGGACTACAACAAAAGGACCGCTTACGCTGCCTGATCCGCTCGGAATGTCTCAGAAGTGGATTGGCGGAAGCACTTGTAATCAAATTCCGCTCTATGCATCAAAGTATACTTGCAATGTCGGTTCGCGCGTGAGATTATGGGGAAAAGTCACGGATTCCTATTATGATTACAACGAGAACGCCTGGTTGTGCCAGATAGACGACGGGACAGGACTCATCGATCCTTCCGGCAATTCTATAAAGGGAGTCAGAGTCAATCTCGTTGGCGACGAGGAAGCGTCTGTTGCTACCGGCGACTATATAATGGCTACGGGTGTGCTTACCATTGAGCATATCGATCCATCTGCTCCTCTGGGCAGTTCCACCGGTGAATACGATGTGTACAAGCTGATTACCAATTCAACAGATGACTGGACCCATATTCCTGCTGTCGAGTAGGCTCACTACCCGCTAAATGCAATACAGCCCCGGTGATATTTCACCGGGGCTGTATTTACTGGAATAAAGTGTATTACTTGTTTAACTTGGCCGTTGTATTCATCATCTTGTCGAGAGTGCTTTTCGGCAGAAGCCCAAGCTTGACCTTGAGAACATCGACGGCTTTGGAAAGCTGCACATCATATTTTGGATCGCTTGGATCGTAGTTTTCTCTTTCCGCTTCGGGCAGTTTCTCCATTACCGCATCAATGTCCGGTTGTTCAACCACAATATCCGGTTTAATTCCCTTTTTATGGATATCTGTCCCATTTGGTGTAAGATATTTTGCGGTAGTTATCGCAACTGCGCTGCCATCCTGCAAAGGCATTATAGTTTGCACACGTCCCTTGCCGAACGTAGTGACACCTACCAGCGTGCCGGCTTTATCGTCCTTTATCGCTCCCGATACGATCTCGGATGCACTTGCGCTGCTCTTATCTACCAGCACAACCAGCGGGTAGCGCTTATGATTATGTTTGTCCTCTTCTACATACAGCGGATTTCTCTGCCCGCCGCGTTCCTGAATAATTACTACCGGCCCACTCTCGATAAACCTGCTCCCGATGTCTACTGCGACCTGCAGCAGGCCGCCAGGATTTCCTCTCAAATCGAATATCAGCCCCTTGAGATGCTTCTTCTCCAGATCGTATAGTGCCTTATCGAACTGCTCGTCACTCTTTTCGTTGAACTGATAGAGCCGAATATAGCCTATGCCGTTCTTCTGATCGACCATTCTCGACCTTACCTTCTGAAATTGGACCACTTGCCGCATAATCACGAAATCAAGCGTTTTTGCGCGTCCCGGCCTGCGAATAGTAAGTTTGACCTTCGTGCCTTCCTTGCCCCGGATCAACTTAACAACATCCTCGATATCCATACCCTTGATCGATTTGCCGTCAACATGTGTGATCACGTCATTGCTTTTGATACCGGCTCTTTCGGCAGGGGTGTCTGGAAGGGGTTCTTTAATATAGACTTCGCTCTTTTTATTGGTGTCCAACTGCGCGCCTATGCCGGTAAATGTGCCTTCATTATCTTCGCGCATGCTCTTGTATTCGTCAGGGTCCATAAACCGCGTGAAGGGATCACCCAGGGCGACCAGTGTTCCCCTGATTGCGCTGTATGTCAGTTCTCTTTCATCGACCTTTCCGCCGTAATAGTCGGCTTTGAGCCGGTCCATTACAGACGAATATGTGTCGATGAGGGGCAGCGCTTTTGAATCGGAAAGTGTACTGCCGCCGTCTCTTGCATTTTCCAGCCTCTGCGGCAGTAGTTCGAGTGATGCCACCAGCTTGGATATGTTTAATCCGCTTGCTCTTACATCCTGCGCCACAAAACCCAGTCCGAAAGCAATAAACAGCAGGAATATGATCAGCACAATCTGCGCGATCTGTATTTTTTTCATCAAGCTAACTCCTGTCTCCACTGCCGGCAAGCAGCTTGACGGCTTCATTTAACTGCGCATCTTGACTGCCGGATGCGACGTCTACTGATATCCCTTTGCCTGTAAAGTCTATGCCCTTGCTTGTTAGTAGCTTACCCGTCGTCATAAGGACGGCGGAGCCATCCTTCTGTTCAATAAGCGTCACATATGCGCTGTCGCCGTAAGTTTTCTCACCCACCAGTTTCGCCACACCATTTTCTTTGAGTGAGGCTGCCAACATCTCCGAAGTCCGAGCCGTGCCTGCGTTTACCAATACCACAACAGGCTTGCTCCACAGTGCATTATGCATCTCCGGTATATCGATTGCAGACTTCCTGCCTCTGGACTTCTCAAGCACCCCCAGTTTTTTTCCTGGCTCAAGAAGCCTTCCGATCGCTTCAGCCGAGGCAACCTCACCGCTTGCTGTATCCCGCAGGTCCAGCACCAGTCCGCCTACCTCTTTTGACTTGAAATCAGTTATTGCGGAGGCAAACTCATTACTTGTGGTCTTACAAAGGCAATTTACCTTTACATAACCCAGGTGACCGTTGTCGATTATCGAGCTATCTACCGGCGCGACAGTGAATTTGCGTTCTTTGAGCTTAATTGTCATCTCTTTTGGCGAGCCCTGGCGCATAACGACCAGCTCGACAGGCTTGTCGTCCTCCGATTGCAACATATCCCGGGCTTCCATTATCGCTATGCCGTTATCGATTCGTTTCTGTTCGGATTCAAGCTGCTTGCGCAGTTCAATACGGTCGGTTTTGCCGTTTCTATTATCTTTAATAAATTTGTTTGCCCTCAAATATGGGTCAAACGGCAGCACGATCTTTCCGTTTACCTTAATAATGTCGTCTCCTGCCTGCAATCCCGCTTGCGCAGCAGGACCCGATGCAATCGGAGCAACTATAATGAGGTGTTCTTCGGTCAGATCGCCGGACTTGATCCGTTTTATGCCAAGCATAGCGCCGATTCCATGAAACTTGCCTTCTTCTGCATCCGAGATCAACTTTCGCTGTGTCGGGTCCACAAACCTTGTGTTGGGGTCTTCAAGTGATGAGAGCATAGCACGCATTGCATCATACGTCATCAGCCCCTCTTCTTTTGATGTAAGCTGCTCGACATAGTGCTCGCGCAGGTTTTGCACCACTACATACAGAGTCTGTATTGGCTGGAAGTTAATGTCTGCGCCTTGTAAATTAGCTGCGGCGATACGCGTTCCGGGTATCAGCGCAGGCGCCTTTTGTTCGAGAAGTGCAACATTTTCTCTAGCGGTGATGCCCAGTCTTGCTGTGTATCCGGCTATGAAAAACAGCCCTACGAGCAAGCCTATCCCTATCCTGTGAATCGTTCGCATAGCTCCCTCATTTACAAAAAATACCGGGATTGACGCCCCGGCGCAATCAATCTAATACTATTTCGTGCCTTGATTATACCACGCCGGGTTAAGGTGTCAATTCTCCTTGCCTGTCATAAGCATGACGAAGAACACTGTGTAAAAGTTCTCCATACCGGTTCATACCCGGCAAATCAGGTTGCAAAAGGTTCAAATTTGCCGGCAAAGTCATTTTTCGATACACAATGATTGTTTTTAGGTAGTGTGCATTTGGTTTCTGAGCTAATATACAAATAATTACTGCGAAATGGCCTTCTTGCCCTTGACAAACAGTAGAAACCAACACATAATGTGTGTATAGGTAATTCTGGGCAGCAATAAAAACATAGTCAAACATTATTGCTTCCTGCAATCGGTTCTAGTAGCTGGCAGGCTAAACAGGGACGGGCACATTTCGATGATCTGAGGGGGTTTTCAATTATGAGAAGAGGGTTTACGTTAATAGAGTTGTTGGTTGTAATTGCTATTATAGCAATTCTGGCTGCTATTCTGTTTCCTGTTTTTACAACCGCCAAGAAGCAGGCGAGCTATACTGCCTGCAGTTCAAATCTCAAGCAGATAGGCAATGCCTATACCATGTATGTGGATGAGTATAATGGATGGTATCCTGCAGCTGAACGAAATTTGCAATCAGGTGAGAAAAAGATATATCCACAGCAGCAGCAAAATGGAACATGCACATGGGATATTGCAATTTTAAAGTATCTCAAAACTCCGGCTGTTTTTAAGTGCCCCGCAGATTATGTTCGCTCTCCCTGGAACGGCATCTCAAATCCTCTTGCTAGAAGTTATGCTGTAAATGACCAGAAAGCGGTTGAATTCGGCGCCTACCTCCCCTGGAGTGTTAGCGAGATGAAACCCATGTTCTCTCGTTATATCCTTCTACTCGAAGTGCATGGTATCAAAGGCAGCCTCGAGAATAATTTTGGTTCATGGACATATTGTTCTCAGGCAAGCGGCGCTTTATCCCAAAAAGGCGCGCACATGAACGATATAAACAATTACCTCTTCTTCGATGGTCATGTCAAGGGTATGAACTACAAAACTGCTAACGCTGATTCGAAGAGGCTATGGGGTTACCTTCCCCGCATAGGTGATGACAAATACTAGCCTTGGATGCATAATATTCAACTGCTATAATATAAGTGATGGCCGTAAGTACTTCGGCCATCACTTAGTGTAATTCCCCGAAAAATGGCATTCGGAGGTCTTTGATGCACAAGATTTTTACCTGCCTCGTATTGCTGTGTCTCTTTTGCTTATTATCCCCAAGCGCATTTGCTCTAACTATTACGTCGGGTTCACCGGGAAACATATTTGCGGCGGCAAGTCCGGTCAAGTTTACTATCCATGATCCTCAAGGCACACTCAGCTATGCGATCACCGACTATTTCGGCAAACTAGTTGCAAGCGGCACCGCGACGGCGAATATAGATCTGCCGGGCATGGCGCCGGGCTGGTATGAGCTGAAGTGCAAGGATTCGGCATCAGAAGTAACGACCTCAATAGGTATTGTGATCAGCCATAAAAAATCGGTTCTGCCCGAGGACGGGCGAATCTGCACGGATGTAGCAGCCGCCTGGCTGGTAGATGCCGACAAATATAAAGATGTGGCGCGTATAATGCGCCTTGCGGGTATCCCCTGGGCGCGCGAGAGGTTTAGTTGGGGAGCCACCGAGCCGGAGAAAGGCAAGCTCGACTGGAACAAGTATCAGGCCGTTGCCGATGCTTATGCCTCCGAAGGTGTTCACCTATATGAGTTGTGGCACGATTCACCCCAGTGGAGTCATCCGGCCACCAATGCCAGCGTGTGCCCGGATGATCTGCGCGATGTCTATAACTATGCCCGCACTGCCTCCAAGCACTTTACAGGCAAGGTCAAAGCCTGGGAGGTATGGAACGAGCCGGATATCGAGTTTTGGCCCCAGCTCAGTGATCGCTACTCGGGCTATCTCAAAGCAACCTATTTTGGGCTAAAAGACGGCAACCCTAAGGCCTTCGTGCTGCAAGGCTCTTTATTGGAGGGCGTAAGCAGCTTCGCCTGCGGGCTGTATGACTGCGGCACACCCGGCTACTTCGATATATTCAATTGGCACATCTACGATAAGCCGTCTACTTATATAGGCGCGTTGAAGTCTCATCTGGAACTGCTGGGTCAGTATTGCTCCACCGACATGCCCATCTGGCTGACGGAATCAGGCATTCGTCTAGAGGGCACCGAGGGTCCTAAAAAGGAGCTGCTGAGCAGCCCGAACCAGCATCTTCAGTGCCGGTTTATTCCTCGCAACGCAGTTATGTCATTTGCGGCGGGCACGGATAAAGACTTTTTCTTTGTAATGCCCTCATATCTTGAGCGAGGAAAGCAGTACGGCTCTCTGCATCCGGACCTCACTCCCTATCCGTCATTTGTGGCGCTCTCCGCCGCTGCCAATATCATCGGCCGGTCGACCTATAAAGGCGAATATAAGACGGGCAACGATTCAATAGTTGCCCAGCTCTTCTCGACCCCCAGGGGCAATGTGCTGGTTGCATGGTCGGATAAACAGGCACGGATGCAGGTCCCGACCGACAAAAAGAGAGTCCGATTGGCGGATATCTTCGGCCGGGAGAGCAGCATGGCGGCGGAAAAAGGCGAATTGAATGTGCAGGTCGGCCCGGATGCCATATATCTCATCGACCTCGGCAAACCTATTGAGAAGGATCTGACCGGCACTCCACGTCCGCGAGGCAAGATGCCCAAGCTCAGCCCATCGCGCGTGATTGTTATGGGCCACGCCAACCTGCCTGTAGTCAAGCACGAGGATTTCTATAAGCTCACCAGCCGTGATGCTTTCGATTACAGCGTCGAGGTCTACAACTTTAGCGATAAGAATGAGGCCAAAGGCGCGGTTGAGTTGATTGCACCTGATGGTTGGGATATAGACAATCCCAAACGCGAAGTGACGCTCGAACCTATGGGCCGACAGATACTTACATTCCAGGTGAAGCCTGGTGTGCTGTCTGAAAATAGGTTCAAGCTTATCAGCCGGGCGAAATTCGCCGATGAAAAGGTAGTCGATTGTGTAAGCTCATTAAAATTCGATCTGGCGGCTATTACTCCGGTGGAGCGTAAACCTCTGGGTTGGGCAAAAAACGCAAGTCAATGGCTCCCTCTGGCGTCGAATAACTGCGCGCTGGTAGTCGATAATCCCGAGTCGGGCGTGCTCCGTATAAACACGAAGTTTGTTGACGACGGAGCCGATGAGTGGGCCTATCCGACTCTTGATTTTGCAAAGCCCCTTGATATGTCCGGCTTTGACGGAATAGCCTTCGACCTCAATATTCCAGACGACAGCTATTCTTCAATGATCCGGCTGGTCATTCTGGAGCCGGGCGGCGCGGGTTATATGGGCGCTACAAAGTCTCTGGGCACCAAGCATCGTGTTGTGCTGCTGTTTCGCGATATGAAGCCGTTTGACGCCAAATCGCCAGACCCGGATGGGCATCTCGATCTGAATACAATATCTAAAGTGAAATTCGGCTGCACATGTGGGCGTGACCGCCTGGTCTTTGAAGCATCCGACTTCGAGCTGGTGAAGTTCGATTAGTATGCCGTCATTGATCGGGCGCGATATCCGATCGCGCCCGAAACAGAAGAACGCAATGCACTGTCCCGTAATAACGTAGGAGTGAGATTAAATGCATAAGACGATATCGTCTCTGGCCATGCTGTTTGCGCTTTGCGGCCCTGTCTCGGCTCTGAGCATAACATCCAATGCCCCTTGCAATATATTCAAAGCCGGAAGCAGTGTAAGGCTTGAAATCAAGGACTCTCAGGGAGCCGTCAGCTATCAGCTTTCCGATTACTTCGGCAACAAGATAGCCGCCGGGTCAACAGATGTAATTGATCTAGCCGGTCTGAATCCAGGCTGGTACGAAGTCAAGTGCAAAGACTTGGTTGCGGAGACTTCCACGTCTATCGGTGTAGTAATTGACAGGGGCAATGCTCCGCTTCCCAAAGACGGCCGAGTATGCACCGATGTAGCCGGAGCATGGCTTGTGAAGGGCGAATCGTTCAAATCGCTGGCTCAGATGATCCGCCTGGCGGGCATTCCCTGGGTTCGCGAGAGACTGAGCTGGGGCGGCACCGAATCTGAGCGCGGCAAGATAGATTGGAACAGGTATCAGACTCTTGCCGATTTGTACAAGTCCGAGGGTGTCCATATATGCCAGCATTGGGCCGAATTTCCTGAGTGGACTGAGCTTGGTATCAAAGATAATACATACCACGGTGATCTGCGTGATTATTACCGCTACGCCCGAGCAGCGGCGAGCAACTTTTCCGGTCAGATAGAGGCCTGGGAGATATGGAATGAACCTGATGGCGGCTTTCCCTATGATTATTACGCGGCAATGGTCAAAGTGGCGTATCTCGGGCTAAAGGACGGCAACCCAAAAGCAAATGTCCTGCTGGGCTCTATCTGCAGGGGGATGTCCAACTTTACAAGCGGAATATACGATTCCGGCGTCACCGACTACTTCGACACGTTCAATTGGCATATTTACAGCAAGCCCGATATATATCCGGGCGCTCTTGCTTCTCACCTGGACCAGTTAAAGAAGTATGGCGCGTCCACTCGTCCGGTGTGGGTCACGGAGTCGGGAGTCGTAGTAAAAGGCACCGAGGGGCCAAGCAAAAAAGAACTGAACTCCGAAAGCCGGCGCACACAATGCCGGTTCATGCCACGCAGCGCCGCCATGTCACTAGCGGCGGGAAACGATAAGAACTTCTTCTTCGTTCTTCCTAGTTACATGGAAGAAGATACTCAGTGGGGCGCTCTATATCCTGATCTGACTCCCTATCCCTCTTTTGTGGCTCTTTCGGCTGCGGCCAATATTATAGGTGAGTCTACCTACAAGGGTGAATACAAATCCGGCAATGACGATGTGACTGCTCAGGTGTTTTCTACTTCCAGAGGCAATGTAGTGGTCGCCTGGTCTGATAAAGAATCCGAGATTATCGTTCCTACCGAGAAGCAGACGCTTCACCAGGCCAATATATTCGGTTCTGAGAGCACTCTAACATGCTCAAGCGGTTATGCCAGGCTTAAAGTGGGCCCGGATGCAGTATACCTGCTCGATGTCGGCAAGTCCATCGAGGGTAAACTGACGGGCAAGCCGCGCCCATTGGGCAAGCTGCCAAAGCTACATCCGTCGCGAGTCGTTCTTGTCGGCCGCTCAAACTTTCCTTTTATGAAAGAGGCAGGGGCTTATAAACTTGCCGATCAAGGCGAATTTGACTATACTGTCGACGTCTACAATTTTAGCGACAAGACTCCCGCTGGTGGCACAGTGAATTTGACCGCGCCTAGTGGATGGATCGTCAAAGATGCACAGCGCCATGTCGAGCTTGAATCTATGGGCCGGCAACAGCTTACATTCAAAGTGAAGCCCGGCTCGCCCAGAGTTGAGTCGCTCAGGCTTATAGCGAACGGCGTATTCAATAATAAAAAGGCGGCGCCATGCGTCAGCTCATTTTTCTTTGATCCAACTATAGTCGAGCCTTCCGAGCGCAAACCGCTGGACTGGACCAACTCGACACAATGGGTGACTGAGGCTTCACCCAACGGGACCGTTGTCCTGAGTAATCCAAAAGATGATACTCTGCATTTCGACCTTAGCTTTAGCGGCAAAGGCGATAGATGGGCCTACCCGATATTGCACTTCCAGAAGCCGATTGATATATCCGGCTATGACGGCCTAGCTTTTGACCTGAGTGTCCCGGAGGATATCGGCGCGACGACAATGCGCATGATGTTTGTGGAGAGCAGCGGCGCTCATTATATTTTCTCGGCTACCCCAACGGTCGGCAAGCGTCGTATAGTCTTTCTTTTCCAGAATATCGAACGCCTGGATTTCATGGGCAAAGACCCGAATGGACACTTCGATCCGAATTCGATATCATCAATAAAGCTCGGATGCAATGCAGGGTTGGAGCATATCTCATTCGATGTGTCCGGCTTCAAACTGGTGAAATTCAACAATCTTTAGGAGCAATATTCAATGATCAGAACCTTATCACTTGCGGTGTTGTTATGTATTATGAACATGCCTAACGCGTCTGCTCTCACTATCACATCCGACGCGCCCGGCAATACAATCAAAGCTGGCAGCGCTATAACACTTCAAATAAAGGACGCTCAGGGTGATGTCAGTTGTGAACTGACCGACTACTTCGGCAAAAACGTCGCAAGCGGTAAGGGGTCGACAATCAAGCTTTCCGGCTTGAACCCGGGGTGGTATCTTCTCAAGTGCAAGGATGCGTCGACGGAAGGATCAACCTCAATAGGTGTCGTAATTGACCGCAGCAATGCTCCACTTCCCAAGGATGGCCGAGTCTGCACGGATGTGGCGGGAGCGTGGCTGGTCAAACAGGAGGATCATGCGGCAATGGCGCGTATGATCAGGCTTGCTGGGATCAGTTGGGTGCGAGAACGACTCGGGTGGAATGAGACCGAGAAAGAGCGCGGAGTTTTCGACTGGGGTAAATACCAAACATTAGCGGACATATACGCCAAAGAGGGAGTTAATATCTGCCAGATGTGGCATGACAGCCCCAAGTGGTCGCACCCGGCCAGTGATAATAATATCTGTCCTGATGATCTTCGTGACATCTATAACTTCGCCCGCGCGGCGGCAAGCCACTTCTCGAATAGAATCAATGTCTGGGAAATATGGAATGAGCCTGATACCGGTCTCTTGCTGGATGCGGCTGATCGCTACTCCGGGATGGTCAAGGCTATCTATTTGGGCTACAAAGACGGCAATCCGCACGCGATAGTGCTGCAGGGGGCGCTGCTCAAAGGTGTCACCCCGATGGCGAGATGCATGTATGAGTCAGGCACAACCGATTACTTCGACATGTTCAACTGGCATATTTATAACAAGCCGTCCGTATATCCCGACGCTTTGGCGGCTCACATAGAGCTGTTGAGCAAGTATGGCGCAGCCGATCGTCCTATCTGGCTTACGGAGGCGGGTATTGCCCTCAAAGGCTCGGAAGGCCCGGACAAAAAGATACTGAGCTTTGAAAACCAGCGCCTACAATGCCGGTTCATACCTCGTTTTGAAGCTATGTCGATGGCGGCGGGTTCGGACAAGAGCTTCTTCTTTGTCTTGCCCAATTATACGGAGGGTCCGGTCCAGTGGGCAGCCCTGCAGCCTGATTTAACGCCGTATCCGTCTTTCCTGGCTCTTTCGGCAGCGGCAAATATTATCGGTGAGTCTGCCTATAAGGGTGAGTACAAGTCCGGCAATGATGCCGTCACGGCCCAGATGTTTTCTACCGCCAAGGGCAACGTGCTCGTCGCCTGGTCCGAGAAAGACTCTGAGATAATTGTCCCGACAGATAAAAAGACTTTGCGCCTGGCCAATATTTTCGGCAATGAGAGCGCGGTCGCTTGCGAAAACGGCTATGTAAGGCTGAAGACGGGTCCCGAGGCCGTATATCTGCTTGATATCGGCAAGCCCATCGAAAGCAAGCTGACCGGCACGCCGCGCAAGTCCGGCAAACTGTCCAAGCTTAAGCCGTCGCGAATCGTAGTCATAGGGCATGCGAATATGAATGTCTCAAAGGTCGAAAACGCATATAAGATGGCTGACCGAAGCGCGTTCGACTACACTGTGGAAGCATACAACTTCAACAAGAAGACCGGAGCCAAAGGCGCTGTTGAAGTGAGCGTGCCGGATGGCTGGAGCGTTGAAAACCCGAAACGCGATGTCACACTGGAACCGATGGGCCGCCGGGTGTTTACATTTCGAGTTCAGCCTGCCGGAAAGGTGGGCGATAACCAGTTCAGGGTCGTAGTGCACAGCAAATTTGACAATGAGAAGCCTGCTCAATGTGTAAGCCTGTTCAGCTACGATCTGCTTGTTATAGCACCCTATGAGCGCAAAGCGCTGGGTTGGACAAAGAGCGCCGATCAGTGGGCTTCTGATGCTTCGGACAATTGCACACTAAAGGTCAATAATCCTGAGCCTAACGTGCTGCGTATAGATACTAAATTCGAGGGCGCGGGTGATCAGTGGGCGTATCCGGTACTGCGCTTCGAAAAGCCTATAGATATGTCCGGCTATGACGGCGTGGCGTTCGATCTGGATGTCCCGGAAGAAAGCTACAGCTCTAAGATAAACATTGTC
Organism: Armatimonadota bacterium; assembly: GCA_039679645.1. Classification (NCBI taxonomy): domain Bacteria; kingdom Bacillati; phylum Armatimonadota; species Armatimonadota bacterium. The sequence goes on along the minus strand of JBDKUO010000033.1, from coordinate 1,697 downwards.
TTTGTGCAGCCGGATGGTAGCGCATATGCAGCTACGATCGTGCCTATCGATCCAGGCAAGCATCATATGCTTTATAGATTCTCAGATCTGCAGCCATACGGCAAAGACGCCGCGAACGCCGGAGGGCATTTGGATCCGAGCGCGATAGCCGAAATAAAACTAGGCTGCGATGTAGGCAGGGGATATTTTGTATTCGATACCACAAACTTTGAACTGATAAAATTCGACAAGCCGTAATATCCGCTTGAAAATGGTAGAATATACCAGACTATGGATGCAAGCGCGATATATGCAATAGCCGGAGGAGCCGCTGCGGCAGGCCTCGGCATATACATGACATTTGAGCAGTTTAACCTGCAGGTGCGGGAGTTGGAGTTGGCGTTTTCAGACCTGCCTCCCGCATTTGACGGCTACAGGATACTGCACATTTCAGACCTGCACCTTACCAAGCTTGGGCTGCTGGAAAAACGCACGATGGAGATCATCGGTAAGACCGAGGTCGATACGTGCATGGTTACCGGCGACATCACATCCGAGCCGCGCGCTTCCGATATATTCCGGCGAGTGTGCTCGACAATAAAACATCGTGATCCTCTCTTTGCCGTGCTGGGCAACTCAGAGCACAAGCCATGGGTCAGTACTCAGATCATCAGGGAAGCGTTGACATTTGACGGCCTCGATATGCTGGTCAACTCTTCGAGCAGGGTCACCAGGGATGGTCAAAGCGTCACGATAGTCGGTGTCGATGACCCGTATTCATGCAGCGCGGACATAGATGCCGCTTTTTCCGGGGTCGATCCGAAAGATTTTATAATATTTCTCACGCACTGCCCGTCAGCAGCTCCGGATGGAATTGCCAGGGGCGCAGATATGATTCTATCGGGCCACACGCATGGTGGCCAGGTGCGCGTTCCGGGCATTAGTTGGTTCTGGACGCATATGCGCGCCAACTGCAAGCTCAACGATGGACTCTACACACCCGATATGCTCATGCGTCTGCTGAAAGACGATGTCGGCGAGAGCGCTCTCTTCGTCAATCGAGGGATCGGTACCAGTCGCCTGCACATTCGTTTATTCTGTTCTCCTGAGATTGTGTACGTTACACTACGTAGAAAATAGTATTAAGGCAAATCGTTATTTGGCCGATATGTTGTTCAGAAGAATGCAAGAAGTTGTTTTCTCGGGAATCATGCTGATGTTCACTCACGTATAAGAGTTTGTCAGGCGGATAGGCAATCGGCAAGCGGGTGTATGTCAAATTTGCGGAAAAGAGTTGTTTCGGGAGACCCTTCTCCCGAAACGCCCCTGGTGCAGCAAGGTATCGGGACAGGGGTGTCCCGATACAACGGGGTTTATTCCGTAGATATGACACGCACCCGACAAGGGAGGCAATTGCGATAGACGAATATTGCGTTCATTTTAGGCGCAGAATCGCTGCAAATAACTGATATCTCGCTTGTAGCAGTATGCCTCTACTGTAAACAGTCCTCAAAAATCCGATTCTCAGCTTTCTGCTTACCAATCAGACGCAATAATCCCTGAGAATCAGGCACTTTTCAATAAACCAGGACTTTAAGCAGCAAGCGCGACTACTCGCCTCAAATTGACCAACTTCCTATTTCTGGCCATCGCAAGCGCTCCGCCTACCATCACCAAGAGGCTCAAACCACCATTTGCCGTCGTTTTTGCCAGCCCTC